>NZ_FUWM01000013.1 GCF_900167185.1 Selenihalanaerobacter shriftii | reverse complement strand
CTACTAAAATTTATGGCGCTGACGGTGTAGTCTTTACTGACAACGCTATGAAAGATATTGAGAAATTAGTTGAGCAAGGGTTTGATAATATGCCAATCTGTATGGCTAAGACTCAGTCATCTATCTCAGATGACCCAACTAAGAAAGGTAGACCAACAGGCTTTAAAGTTACAGTTAGAGAGATTAATGTATCTGCAGGAGCAGGCTTCCTAGTAGCCTTAACCGGTGCAGTTATGACAATGCCTGGTTTACCTAAAGTACCTTCTGCTGAAGAGATCGATGTTGATGCAGATGGTAACATTAGTGGTTTATTCTAAACAAGGAATATAAATTATAAGAACCTGCAGTCTAGATATCTAGACTGCAGGTTTTTTAAAATAATTATAAATTTCACTAATAAAATTCATGCTTAATGATAATTTTGTTAATATATAAATTTCATACTTATACTAAATTTAAAGAATAAACTTAAATTATTATGATAAAAGGATTACTAAATAATGTGGAGGGGGAAAGAAGATGGAGATTACTAAAGAAGAATTATCTGAATCTTTTAAAAGAGAGAATTATATCTGTAATGAGGAAATAATTGTCCCAACTTATTTATCTTTGACTTTAGAAAAACCATTATTAATTACTGGTGAACCAGGGGTTGGCAAGACTGAAATTTCCAAGGTATTAAGTAATATATTTGATACTGAGTTAATTAGATTACAGTGTTATGAAGGATTAGATGAAAATAAAGCTTTATATGAATGGAATTATCAAAAGCAGTTAATTAATATTCAAATTAATAAGGATAATAAATCTGAAGATTTAATTGAAGATAATATTTTTTCCGAAGAGTACTTATTACAACGTCCGCTTTTAAGAGCCATTAGAACAGAAAAACGACCAGTTTTATTGATTGATGAAATTGATAAGACAGATGAAGAATTTGAAGCATTCTTGTTTGAACTATTATCTGACTTTCAAGTTTCTATTCCAGAGCTAGGTACTATTAAAGCTAAACAGAAGCCGATAGTAGTTTTAACTAGTAACGCTAATCGTGAATTGTCAGATGGTTTAAAGAGGAGATGTGTATTCCTATATATTGAATTACCATCTATTGAAAAAGAAGTAGAAATTATTAGAACTAAAGTACCAGGTATTGGAGAGGAATTATCACGACAGATAGCTATGGCTATAAGTTATTTAAGGGTTAATTTAGATTTGAAAAAGAAACCATCGATTTCAGAAACTCTAGATTGGGCAAGAGCTTTAGTTGGACTAGATGCAGATAGGTTAAGTCCAGAGATAATTCAACAGACCAGAACATTATTTTTGAAGACTAAGGCAGATTTAGACACCTTTGAAGGTCTAGGAGCTGAAAAATTACAAGAAAAGTTATAGAACAGGAAAAGAATTAAAACAAGGCATGATCTAAAAAGCGAGGTGTAGTATATGGATCATAGAGAGGAAAGGCTTGATCAAGTTCAAGAACATATTGACAAAAATCAGCCTGACTATGTAGAGAATAATATTATTAATTTCATTCAAATTTTACGTAATTTAGGGATTAGGATTAGTTTAGCTGAATCAATTGAAGCATTCCAAGCTTTAAAATTAATAGATATTATAAATAAAGATGAAGTTAAGATGACCTTACGTTCTCTCTTAGTTAAAGATAATTATGAAAAAAGGATTTTTGATAAAGCTTTTGATGAGTTTTTTATTTCTATGGAAGAGAAGCTGCATAAAGAGAAAATGAGAAAACAAAAAGTTGAAGAAAGAGAACAGGCTAAACAAGAGGCAGAAGATGATTTAGTTTTCAAAAAAGAGAGTGTTGTAGATGAACAGAATGAAGAAGAGGTTCAATTAGAATTTACTGATGAACAGAAAGAGATTTATACTCAATTAGATCCTGAAATTCAGCAAAAGATTAAAGAATATATAGAAGATAGTTTTCCTGGACATCTTGGTCATTCTCCACATGCACAACCTATGTTAGAAAAAATGATTAATGGAACATTAAATTATTGGAAGAGCCAGCTAAAAAACAGAGGAGAGGATATTGATAGACAAAAGCAAATCAAATCCAAGATGACTGGTAATTTAGGAATGGATACAGTAATTGAACAAGTGATTTCTAGTTTACAATATGAAGAAGAATCACTTTTAACTCAAGATATGAAGCGAATATCAGATGAGAAATTACCAAAAGTGACTGCAATCATAAAAAGACTATCACATAGACTGGCTACTAAGATTTCCCGCCGTTTTCAGAATAGTAAAAAGACAGGAAAATTAGACTTAAGGAGAACTATTAGAAAGAACATCAAGTATGGAGGAATAATGTTAGATCTTAAATATAAGACCAAGAGAATACAAAGGCCAGAATTTTTGCTAATTTGTGATGTGTCAGACTCTATGGCGCGTTATGCTACATTCGTATTACAGTTTGTATATGGACTCTCTAGTGCAGTAAAGGATATTGAGAGTTTTATATTTTCCGAAGATTTAGAGAGGATTACTGATGATTTTCAAGTTGGTGTGTCTTTTGAAGAGACTATGGCTAAGGTAATTAGCCATAGCAAACAATGGGGAAAGACTACAAATTTGAATCAAACTTTAGAAACTTTTCAAACTAAATACATGGACATATTAAATCCATCAACTATCGTATTCATTATGAGTGATACTAAGACAATGGAGGTAGAGGAAGCAGCATTAAAATTAAAAAAAATCAAGCAGAAGGTAAAAGATGTAGTATGGTTAAACACATTACCAAAATCTGAGTGGGATGATTTGGACTCAGTTCAAACTTTTAAGCAATTAACTAATATGGTAGAATGTCATACTATTAAACAACTAAAGAATTCTCTTAAAATTAAGAATTTAATTTAAAATCTTATTTGACTTGACACAATTGGATTAGTTTGATAAACTGATTAAAAATTTAAGAAATTAATTTACAGATAAGTAAATTGATTCGTATAGATTCGAGAATAAGGCTCGAAAGTTTCTACCAGATGGCCGTAAACCATTTGACTACGAATCTTGATTAGGGGAGTTTAGACTCTGATCATAGATGCGTTAATGAGCCTAAGTATAGTTATATTAAAGTTATAACTATACTTAGGCTTTTGGTATATTTTATAATGATAGTAATTAATTTCAAGTTTAAATAGTATTAGATTATATAGTGTAGATTGTTTTAATTTGTAAATTAATATTTAATAATTTATAATTAGGAGGTATAAAATGAAGGACAAGTTTGGGAAAGAAGGTCTTACTTTTGATGATGTTTTATTAATGCCGGCGGCATCTAATGTATTACCTAAAGAAGTAAATACTGCAACTAGATTGACTAAGAATATTAAATTAAATATTCCAATTTTAAGTGCAGGAATGGATACAGTTACTGAAGCAGAATTAGCAATTGCCATGGCTAGAGAAGGTGGTATTGGAATCATTCATAAGAATATGTCAGCTGAACAACAAGCTGAAGAGGTAGATAAGGTTAAAAGGTCAGAGAGTGGAGTAATTGTTGATCCATTTTATTTAACTCCCAAAAATTATGCCTATGAAGCTGAATATTTAATGTCTAAGTATAAGATTTCAGGTGTTCCTATTATTAATAATGAAGAAGATATGGAATTAGTAGGGATTATAACTAATCGAGACTTGCGATTTGAAAAAGATTATGACCAACAATTAAAAGAAATCATGACTAAGGAGGATTTAGTGACTGGACCGGTAGGTACTACTTTAGAAGAAGCAAAAGAAATTTTACAGAATCATAAAATAGAGAAGTTGCCTTTAGTTTGTGATAATAATGAATTAAAAGGTTTAATAACAATAAAAGATATAGAGAAAGCTGAAAAGTATCCGAATGCGGCAAAGGATGAACAGGGACGACTTTTAGCTGGAGCAGCTGTAGGTATTTCTGGAGATACTTGGGATAGAATTGAGGTTTTAATAGAGGCAGGAGCAGATCTCTTGGTTATTGATACAGCTCATGGTCATTCACAAGGAGTAATTGATTTAGTAAAAGAGGTTAGGGTAGAGTTTCCTGACGTAAACTTAATTGCTGGGAATGTAGCTACTGCTGGAGCTACTAGAGACTTAATTGAGGCTGGAGTAGATGCTGTTAAAGTAGGAATTGGGCCAGGCTCAATCTGTACAACTAGAGTGGTAGCTGGAATAGGGGTACCACAGATTACAGCTATTTATGATTGTGCTAAGGAAGCTGATAAGTATGATATACCAGTAATTGCCGATGGAGGAATTAAATATTCTGGGGATATCGTCAAAGCTATAGCAGCAGGAGCTAGTACAGTGATGTTAGGTAGTTTATTAGCAGGAACTAAAGAGAGTCCTGGGGAAAGAGAAATTTATAAAGGTAGAAGTTATAAAGTTTATAGAGGCATGGGGTCTTTAGGTGCTATGGAAGAGGGAAGTAAAGATCGGTATTTTCAAGAAGAAGAGAAAAAGTTAGTTCCAGAAGGTATTGAAGGACGTGTACCTTATAAAGGACCTATATCTGAGACAATATATCAATTGGTTGGCGGTTTAAGAGCTGGAATGGGATATTGTGGAACACCGGATATTGAAGTGTTAAGACAAGATGCTAAATTTATTAGAATTACTGGAGCCGGATTAGAAGAAAGTCATCCACATGATGTAACTATCACAAAAGAAGCACCTAATTATAATTTAGATTAAATATAGATTTTAAAAAACACTTCTAATTAATTAGAAGTGTTTTTTAATTTAGTTTTTTTATGATATAATCTTTGTTAAGTTTTAGTAGGAATTTAATTAAAAGTGATTAAAAAATAATAATGGAGTTGAAATAGTAGATGAATTTACTTTTAGGTCTATTAGTAGGAATTGGTTTAAGTGCTGCTTGTGGGTTTAGAGTTTTTGTACCATTATTAATAATGAGTGTTGCTTCCATATCAGGTAACTTAGAATTAGCTGAAAATTTTAAATGGATTAGTACATATACAGCTTTTTTTGGTTTTTTAATAGCAACCTTGTTAGAAGTTAGTGGTTATTATATTCCCTGGGTAGACAATCTACTTGATACAGTAGCTACTCCTGCAGCAGTAGTTGCTGGTTCTATAGTTACTGCTTCTTGTATTACTGAAGTAAGTCTATTCTTACAATGGTCGTTAGCAATTATAGCTGGTGGTACTGCTTCTGGAGCAGTACAATTAACAACAACAAGTTTAAGAGGAGCTTCAAGTGCAACAACTGGAGGCATGGGTAATCATTTTGTTTCTACTTTAGAAGGAATTGGTTCAACGTTAATACCTATAATTTCTATTTTATTTCCTTTTTTTACTATATTGTTAGTTGCTATGATTAGCTATATTATTTTTAAAAAGATTATTCCTAAACTAATATCAATTAAAAGAAAAGTTTTTAAACAGTCATCTTAACTGAATTAAATATTATCTTTTAAAATTTCATCGATAGTTAGTTTTTCTAAATTATTCTTTAACTTTTCTTTTAAAGAATTATAGATTTTACATATTTTCTTATCTACAAATATTTTTTCAATTTCTACTTGTTGACTGATTGATTCTGTTTGTAGGATATCTCCAATAGAGACATTTTCTAAAGGAACTATTGGAACGTAATAATTATCTTTAGTAAGTGATATTAAATTTTTATTTGTTAAGTTTTGTAGGCTAGTTTCTATTATTTCAATAGGTATTTTAATTTTAGAGGCTAAAGTATCAAGAGTTATTCCAGTAGACTTTTCTTTAATAAATTCATCATAAATAATTATTAAAATGATAATAGGGATTAAAGTTTGGAATTCTGTTGTTATATCTTGGCTATTCTTAAAATAGGTTAAGTTGGTGCGATGTTGGAAAACATAAGTAATGACTGCTCCTAATAAGATTATAATCCATGTTAAGTATAGCCAAATTAAGAAAAGAGGAATTACAGATAATGATCCATAGATTTGGTGATAAGTAATTACATTTGTAGTATAAATAGTATATAAGTTCTTGGCTAAATTGAATAATCCGCAACTTATTATTCCTCCGACAATTGCTGCTGAAGGTTTTACATCAGTATTAGGAATTAGGTAATAAGCTAGAATAAAGATTAAGAATTGAGAAGTAATAATAATAAATCGGAATAAGAATATATTATTAGTTATAGCTAAATCTTTACTAAAATAAGAGCTAATTAAAGGAATAGTTAGACTTAATGATAAAGTAATTAGAAAAGCTCCTAGGGTAATAAAAGTCCAGAAGGCAATAAACCTCTTAAACAGGTCACGATGTTTTGAGACATTCCAAATTCTATTAAATGCTTTTTCCACCTTAGCTAAGGTTAAAATGATAGTTATAACTAAAGAGCTAAATCCAATAACTCCTAATTGAGTGACATCGATATTATTTATGTATTGTTCAAGGATCGTCATTAGGGTTTGACCTGTACCTGTAGTTAAATTATTTAGGATAGCTTCTTTTAAGAAATTAGTTATTCGTTCTAATTTACCAAAGAAATTAAAAAGTGTTATAATATAAAAGGTAAATATCAATAATGGAATTATAGATAAAAGAGTAGTATAAACCAAACCCATTGCATTAAGAAAGATATCAGTTTCTTTAGCTTTTTGATAAGTCCTTTGCCAAAATAGCTTCCAATTAACATTAATTAAATTATTAAACATAGAATCACCTAGCTTACTTATAAATAAGTTTAATTAAGATATGTTGGTATAATTATATCAATTAATATAGTGAAATCAAACTATTTCTTAATAAATATTACCATAAAATATAATATATGATATATTTCTACTTAATTATGGCTTAGAATAATAAATAATCAAGAGGTTCTTCTATTAATAGAAGAACCTCTTGATTATAGTAGGGTGGTTATTTACAGTGAAGATAATAAAATATATAATTCACAAAAAGGACCAAGATGCATAAGATATAAATGTATACTATTAGTTAGGGAGGGAAAGATAATGAAAAATAATGATCAGTGTTTTATATGTACAGAAATAAAAGATGGAATAAAAATTAATGGTAAATTAATTTGTTTAGATTGTGAAGAAGAATTAGTTAATATCCTGCCAACTAATCCTGAATATGATAAAGCTTTAAATGATATTAAAGATATTTTATTTGAATAAATGACTAGTGACGATTTTGATTTAATTCGTTTTTAATTTCTTGTATCTTTTCTGATGATAATTCAAATGAAATTGCTAGTTCTGCGTCTGACATTCCTAAAGCCCATAAAGTTAAAAACTTATGTCTATCTATTCCATATTTATTTTTAAATTCATCTTCGTCCTTATACATAATTTAACCTCCTTTTATAATATAATCTTACCAAAAGTTCTAAAAATTATACAAGCTTAAATTTTATAAAGGAGAATAAACCTTTTTCAATAATAATAAAAGTAAGTCATTCATGATAGTGATGGAGGAAGATAAATGGAAGGATTGTTTATAACATTAGAAGGTCCAGAAGGAGCAGGGAAATCAACTCAAATTGAGTTACTAAATTCTTACTTGACTAAAAAAGGCTACCAAGTAGTTCAGACTAGGGAACCAGGGGGAACTACAGTTGGTGATAGAATTAGAGAAATATTATTAGATAATAATTTAAATAATTTAGAGCCTAAAACAGAGTTATTATTGTATTGTGCTAGTAGAGCACAGCATATTCTAGAGGTAATTAAACCAGCTTTATTAGAAGGTAAAATAGTACTTTGTGATAGATTTAGTGATGCTACTTTAGCTTATCAAGGCTATGGTAGGAAGATAGATATAGAATTAATTCAACAAATAAATAGATTATCGACTGCTGGCTTAAAACCGGACCTAACATTTATATTGGATATAGATTCAGAAGAAGGATTACATAGGGCTAAAGGTTTAGATAAAGATGGTTTTGAGTTAGGTATAGGTGATAGAATAGAAAATGAAAAACTAGAATTCCATAAAAGAGTAAGATCAGGTTATTTGGATTTAGCTAAAATGGAGGATCGTTTTGAGGTTATAGATGCTAACCACAGTGTAGATGATATCTTTAAAGTGTTAGTTCAAAAACTAGAGGAGAGGTTAGTAGAAAATGAAGATTCAAAATAAGCTGAAACAAGACTTAAATCAAATATTAGCTAAATCTGAAACTAGAGCATCTGAAAAGGTTGAAGGTAGAAAGAGTGAATTTTTAGACACTTTACAAGAAATAAATGATAAAAAAATAAAAGCTAAATTAGATGAACTCTTAACTTTAATAGATGAACAAGGGGAAACATTAAGTAAAAAGCGTACATATAAAGAATTAATTAGATACAAAAAAATGGTTCAAAAGTTTGTTAAAGAAGCTGTGGAGCAGATGTACAAGGTGAAAGAAGAGTATAGCAGTTATGGTTCTGGTAATCATAAAGTATATACTTTAGTGGATAAGGTAGATAAATCTTTAGAAGAACTAACAGAATTAATCTTAAATAAGCAGGCAACTCAATTGGAAATATTAGATCGATTAGACGAAGTTCGAGGAATGTTAGTAGATATTTATACTTAATTTGTTGGTGCAGGAAAGGATGAAAGTAATGAGCTTTTCAGATGTAATAGGACAAGAGCTGCCAATTAATATACTCCAAAACACAATTAAAAATCAAAGAATTAGTCATGCTTATTTATTTACAGGTAAAGAAGGTATAGGAAAGGAACTTGTTGCTTTTCAATTTGCTAAAGCAATTAATTGTAAAGAGTTAGATATAGATGCTTGTGAAGAATGTCTTTCTTGCAGAAAATTTAATAGTGGTAATCATCCAGATATAATAAAAATTTCTCCTGATGGTAATTCAATAAAGATAGATCAAATTCGTCACTTTCAACAACAGACTTCGTACAAGCCTTACGAAAGTGATTGGAAGATATATATTATTAAAGAGGCTGAAAAGATGAATTTACAAGCGGCCAATAGTTTGTTAAGAACTTTGGAAGAACCACCAGAATATATAATTCTTATTCTGTTAGCTCCTAAAGAAGAGTTATTATTACCAACGATTATTTCTCGGTGTCAAGTTATCAAATTCAAACAATTAACGGTAGAAGAGATTACTAATTCATTAGCTAGTAAATTTGATCTAGATAATAAAGAAGCTAAAAAGAAAGCTATCTTAGCTGATGGCAGTTTAGGTAAAGCCATAAGAATGATTGAAGATGATACTAATTCTTTAAGAAGAGATGAAATTTTAAGAAGAATTAAAGAATTAACCAATTTTAATCTAGTTGAAGTATTCGAATTGGTACAAGAAATTTTGAAATATAAAGATCAAGTAAATAATATATTGGAAAGTATAATAACGTTTTATCGAGATTTATTATTATATAAAGGAAGTCAAAATACTGAATTAATAATTAACTTTGATTACATGGAAGAATTGGTTAAATTAAGTGAAGAGTATACATTTAATGAATTAGAAGGAATAATAACAATAATAGAGCAGACTGATAATTTAATTAGAAATACTAATGTTAATGTACAACTTGCCTTAGAGGTGATGTTACTGAAGATAAAAGAAAAAGAGGGTGTGTTAAATTAATGTATAATGTAGTAGGTGTTACATTTAAAAAAGCAGGAAAAATATATTATTTTGATCCACAAGATATAGAGTTAGTTATAGGTGATAGGGTAATTGTAGAAACTTCTCGCGGGACAGAATTAGGTGATGTAGTAGTTCCACCTCATGAAGTTACTGAAGAAGAGATTGTTTCTCCTTTAAAAGAGGTACAACGCAAGGCTACACCTAGTGATTTTCAAATCAAACAAAAGAATGAAGAAGCAGAAGAGGAAGCGTTTGATATATGTTTAAGGAAGATTGATGAGCATGGTTTACCAATGAAGCTAATTGATGTAGAGTATACATTTGATAAGAATAAAATAATTTTTTATTTTACAGCTGATGGAAGAGTCGATTTTAGAGAACTAGTTAAAGATTTGGCTGCTATATTCAAAACTAGAATTGAATTACGACAAATTGGAGTTAGGGATGAAGCAAAAATGGTTGGTGGTTTAGGACCATGTGGCCGTCAATTATGCTGTGAAACGGTATTGCGTGATTTTGAGCCTATTTCAATTAAAATGGCTAAGGCTCAGAATTTATCACTTAATCCTGCTAAAATTTCTGGAATTTGTGGTAGACTAATGTGCTGCCTAAAGTATGAGTGTGATAACTATAAGAAGACTAAGAAAAAAATGCCTAATGTTGGTACTGAAGTAGAAACCGATGTTGGTACTGGTGAGATCATTAACTTGAATATAGTGAAAGAAACAGTAACTGTTAATTTAGGAGATAAAGATAGGGTAGAAGTCCCAGTTGAGGAGATAGAAGAGACTAATAATAAAGATAGTAAAGATTAAATGGGCCCTCGATAAAAAATATAATTTAGTTTAAGAAAAGGTGTCCTTAAGGGGACCCTTTCTTTATATATTTAATAGTAATATCTAAAATTATTTAGCATATACTAATACTAAGACTAATAATTATTATATTAGATAGGCAGGATTAATTTTAATTATCACGAATATAATGCAAAGAATGTTTTTATGGAGGTATTTGATTGTGGAGGAAGTCTTAGGGTTATTAGCGAAGTTTCAAGAACAATTAAATGTAATGAATGATGAGTTTCAAGAGATTAAGAAGATAACTTATAAATTGTATAAAGAGAATGAAGAACTTAAAGAGGAAAATGAAAACTTACGTCGTTTACTATTTTCTGAGGAAGATAATGATGAAGAAGAAGAGAGGAAAGGATACAATAACTTAGCTAAGTTATATGATGAAGGTTTTCATATTTGTCATCTTAACTTTGGAGAAGTTAGAAAAGGAGAATGTCTCTTTTGTATGGGGTTATTAGGTATTCAATTAGATTCTAATGGTAAGGATGATAAAGTTGTCGAAGGTTAAACTTAAAGAAGATGAAAGACTAGATGACTTAATCCATAATGGGTTGAAGATTATTCAAAGTAAATCACATTTTTCATTTGCTATTGATGCAGTTTTATTGGCTGATTTTGCTGAACCTAAATCAAAGGATAAGGTTATTGATTTAGGGACAGGTACAGGGGTGATCCCTTTGTTATTGATGGCAAAGTATGAACCACGAAAGATAATTGGGATTGAGTTACAGGCTGAGTTAGTAAGCATGGCACGAAGAAGTATTCAATATAATGGATTAAAAAATTCTATTCAAGTTAAAGAGGTAGATATTAAGAAACTAAAGGATGAGTTTGTAGCAGAAAGTTTTGATTTAGTAGTTAGCAATCCTCCTTATTTACCTATTGGCCAAGGAAAAGTTAATTCCAATCGTAGTATTGCTTTAGCTAGACATGAAATAGAAGTTGAATTAAATGATATAGTTAAAGCTAGTGCTTATTTAGTTAAATATAGGGGGAGAGTTACTTATATACACCGAGCTGAAAGATTGGACAAGCTATTAAGGATGATGAATGAATATAATTTACAACCTAAAGAATTACGTTTAATATATCCTTATAAAGATAGAAATTCGAATTTGGTTTTAGTTACTGGGGTTAAAGGTGCTAAACCAGGTTTGAAGATTAAAAAACCATTAGTTATTTATAAAGATAATGGAAATTATACTTCAGAAGTAATGGAAATATATTATGGTTCTAATTATAGCAATAAGGTAGTTGATTAAAATGGGGCATTATGTTTATATATTGAGTTGTTCAGATGGAACATTATATACTGGTTATACTACGGATTTAGAACGAAGAGTAGATGAACATAATGAAGGTCAAGGTGCTAAATATACTCGGGGAAGAAGACCTGTAAAATTAATTTATAATGAAGAGTATAAGACCAGGAGTGAAGCTCAAAAAAGAGAGTATCAGATTAAACAGTATAAAAGGAAGGATAAGCTAGCTTTGATTAATAAGTCAAAAAGCGGTGTTGAGGAGGAATAAGTCATGGATAAAGGTAATTTATATATATGTGGAACACCGATCGGGAATTTAGAAGATATTAGTTTACGAACTTTAAGAATTTTAAAAGAAGTTGATTATATTGCGGCAGAGGATACGAGAAGGACTCAAAACTTATTAAATCATTATGAAGTAGAGACATCAATGGTTAGTTATCATGAGCATAATGAAGAAAAAAGAAGTTTACAAATTATTGAGAGGTTAAAATCAGGTGAAAATATTGCTTTAGTCTCTGATGCAGGAATGCCAGGGATTTCTGATCCAGGGTATAAGCTAGTTTCTTTAGTAGATAAAGAGGGAATTAGAGCTATTCCAGTCCCAGGGCCAACAGCTATGACAGCAGCTTTAGTTGCCTCTGGATTACCTACAGATAAATTTATTTTTGAAGGGTTTTTGCCGCGCAAGAGTAAGCAACGAAAAGACAGGCTAAAAGAATTAAGCCCTGAAACAAGAACTATAGTATTTTATGAATCCCCTTATAGACTAAAAGAAAGTTTAGAAAGTATATTAGATATTTTAGGTGAGCGTCGAATAGCAGTTTGGAGAGAGATTACTAAGCGATTTGAAGAGAAGGTTTCTGGTAAAGTTAGTGAAGTGTTAGCTCATTTTGAGGCGGAAGATCCTAAGGGAGAGTTTACAATTGTTTTAGATGGGATAGATGTTGACCAGATTCAACAAAAAGATGCTGCCTGGAAGGGTTTATCTATATTAGAACATTTAGAATTGTTGATGGATAAGGGAGTTACTAAAAAAGAAGCAATAAAATTAGTAGCAAAAGAAAGAGGATTACCTAAGCGAGAAGTTTATGAAGAAGCTATTCAAATTGAAGTGAATAAAAAATAATATATAAAAAAAGGTAGGATAGTATACTATCCTACCTTCTCTATATCTAACATAAGTCATTTTATGTATTTATTAAGCGCTTTCAGACATTTCTGCTAGACATTCTTTACAAACAGTTTTATTCTTAAAAACTGTAGTGTCAGCAGCATTGCCACAAAAAACACATGCAGGTTCATATTTCTTTAAAATGATACTCTCACCGTCTACATAAATTTCTAAAGCATCTTTTTCTTCTATTCTAAGTGTTCTTCTTAATTCAACAGGAATTACTATTCTTCCTAATTCATCTACTTTTCTAACGATCCCTGTAGACTTCATATACAATACCTCCTTTTTCTTTTTCATTTTTCGACATCTGTGTTTAAATAAATTATACTATAATTTCCAGAGGAAGTCAATACTTGACATCAAATTTTCTAAAAAAAGTAAAAAAATGGGATAAAAGCAAGCAAAATAAAGAAAAGCTAAGTAAAAAGGCGGTGATAAAATGTTAGAGACATCTGCTAAACTTAAGGAAATATTGTTAAATACTAATAAAGAATTGCGAACTAAATATTCTATAGATGATAATCTAGATAAAATAGAGTTACGGGATAAGATTGAAGATGAGGTAGGAGAATTAGTTGATTTAAATAAAATGACTAATAATGATTTGCAGCATTGGTTAGGTAAAGAATCAATTGTAGGAGTTGATGGATCAGTAAACAAAATAGGTAGTAATTATCCTCATTATCTTTTTCTATTACAAGCTTTAGCTAAGAGTACTGAAAAGAAAGATATAATTGAGGCTGAACTATTCTGTCCTCTTACTTCTATATCAAAAGAAGAAATCATTGATTTTATAGATAAACAAGAAGAGAAAGGTAAAAGACTCAGTAAGCAAGATGCAGCTAATAAGATTAGAATTTCTAAATTAGCCGAGTTGGAGTTAGAAGTAGCTCTTCAATCCATTAAGAATTGGGATCCAAAATTAATTATGTTAGATGGGTCATTAATCAGGTATAGAATTGAAGATGAAGATAAGTGGAAAGAGTTAAAGGAATTAGCTATTAAGGAGAATGTTCTATTAGTAGGAATAATTGAAGAAATTGGGACACGAGAGATTGGTAAGAGGTTGTCAGGTGATTTAAGAGGAAATGATTTTTATGATAGAGAAATATTATTTGGGTTGCTAGAAAAAGGTGAGATGTTAAGTTTAGAATTTAAGATTGGTTTTAAAACAGCTTTTATGCGAACTAGTCGAGATCCACAAGTAATTGGAATTGATATTTTGGATGAACAGCAAAACGATTTGCAAAAGATTGCTGATTTAGTTTATACTTTAACTCCAGAGGATGGGAGAGGAGTTCCTGTTTGGTTAGATATTGTAGATAATGAAGTTAGAATCTCCGATCAGATGATTAAGAATTTAGTGGAGACATATTTAGATTCAGATTTACAAAGAAGATTATTTTATTCTAAACGAGATGAACGAGTTTATTAAAGTGGGGTGATTAATAATGCAGGTTGTTGGATTAACTACACAACAAGAGGTTTATGTGGCATCTAAAGATAGAAAATTTCGTAGTAATGAAATCTTAAAGATATTAGACCAGGATTTAGATTTACCACTAGGTGAAGTAGTAGAAACGCAATCTTATAATAGGTTTATCCCGTTATCTATTAAAGATAGTTTTGTAGATAGTGGTGTTATAGAGTCATTGCGTAGTATAGGGTATGATATAGATGAAGATGAGATAAACATTGCTAAGGTGCGATTAATAACTGAGGCAGCTTACCCAATTAAGACAGGAGTTGAAGCAGAGGTTCCACATTTTAGTGAGGTTAAAGAGATGTTGATTAAAGAGGAACCACAAAGAGGTTTAGTTTTAGGAGTAATTAAAGGAACTGAAGAGATGGCTGAAGGAATGGAAGATAACCTCAAAGATATTGCGCCGTTATTAGAGGATGATGAAATTGTGGCACAGCAGGGGATACCTTTTAACTTTAAAGTAAGGGCTATGCATCAATACCCTCATATCGGCATTATTGGTGGTTCTGGCTCTGGAAAGTCATTTGGAATGAGAGTAATTTTAGAAGAATTAATGAAATTAGAAATTCCAACTTTAGTCTTTGATCCTCACTTTGAGATGGATTTTAGTAACCAATTTGAAGGGTTGTCTAATAAGTATCAAAGTGATTTTGATAATAAATTTGAAGTTTTTCAAGTTGGACAAGATGTAGGAGTTAATTTTGAAGATTTAAAGACAAAGGATTTAAAGGATCTACTTTCAGCAGCAAGTGGATTATCAGAATCAATGCTGAATGCAGTGGAAAGTTTACATAATCCTAAAGGAAGAAAGGATTCATTATTTACTTTTAAAGGAAGACTACAAGACTTACAAACGGCTTTAGAGCTAGGGAAGAATAAGATTGAAAAGAAATTAAAATCTGGAGAATTGGATTCACATAAAAAAGAAGAGTACTATGATTATCAAAAATTATTAGAGGATTATAGTAGTTTACACTTAAGTTCTATTAATGGCTTAGTTTGGCGATTGAATAAGTTAGATAGACATGGAGTCTTTAATGAAAGCATCATTGAAATTGAGGAGGCATTAAGAGCTAGAAAATTGGCAGTAATTCAAGGCCCAATTTGGCTATTACAAGTTTTTGCCACTTATTTACTGGGAAATCTTTATAGACAGCGAAGAGATTATAAGGATGCAGAATATCGGGGAGAGCCGGCTGATTACTTTCCACCATTTGTTGTAGCTACTGATGAGGCTCATAATTTTGCACCAAAGGGATATGATTCACCATCTAAATCTATTATTAAAGAAATATCTCAAGAGGGGCGAAAGTATGGAACTTTTTTAATATTAGCTACACAGCGACCGACTTTATTGGAAGATACGATTACTGCTCAATTGAATACTAAATTTGTCTTTAGAACAGTCAGGGCTTTAGATATTGAAACAATTAAGAAAGAGACAGACTTAACAGCTGAGGAGACGAATAGACTGCCATATTTAGAGTCTGGTGATGCTTTTGTTTCATCTGCGGTATTTGGGAGAACAATGGCAGTCAGGATTAGAGTAGCTAAGACAACTAGTCCTCATACTCAAAATCCTTTTGATGAGTTAGATGCTAAAACAAAAGAAGATAATGATAATTTTTATGAATTAATAATTGATCATTTACCTATTTATGAAAATGAGTTATTGCATAAGTTACAGGAAATCAATAGTCAATTAACTGGAACAGTTCTAAGCAGGAATGAACTAGTAGAAAGGTTGGATCAATTAGCTGTTAAAGATAAAATAGAGAAAGAAGAGTCACCGTTAGGTGGAAGTACTTATAATTTGAAGAAGTAGTGATTAAAGCCTTGACAAATTTACTATATTTGTGTATATTTTTAATTAAAGTGGATATGATATAATAAAAGCTAAGAAGGGAAGAGTAAGCGGGAAAGTTATCAACAGAGAGCCGTGTAGCTGAAATGCGGTATAACTAACCTACTGAAGATGGTCTTGGAGCTATATAGCTGAAATTAAGTAGACTATATCGGTTAACAGAGTCGTTATTTCTGTAAAAGAGATTACTAACTAATGTAGTGATAAAGTTAGGGTGGTACCGCGGAAGGTTAAGAATAATACCTCTCGTCCCTTAGTAAAAGGGACGAGAGGTATTTTTAGATTAAATACTATATTTATAAAGGAGTGAATTAAATGGCGAAAGATAGTTTTTATGTAACTACGCCTATTTATTATCCAAATGATAAGTTGCATATTGGTCATACTTATACTACTACAGCTGCAGACACTATAGCACGGTATAAGAAGTTACAAGGATATGATGTAAAATTTTTAACCGGTTCAGATGAACATGGACAAAAGATTGAAAGGTCAGCTAAAGAACATGGGGTAACACCTAAAGAGTATGTAGACGAGATTGTGGAATCTTTTAAAGATTTGTGGAATTTGTTAGAGGTAGATTATGATGTGTTTTTACGGACAACTGATCCTAAGCATGAAGATGTAGTCCAGTATATCTTTAAAAATATTTATGATAAAGGGGATATTTATAAAGATAAATATAAAGGCTGGTATTGTACTCCTTGTGAAACATTTTGGCTTGAAAGACAGCTAGAGGATGGCAAGTGTCCTGACTGTCAAAGAGAGACAGAATGGGTAGAAGAAGAGAGTTATTTCTTTAAAATGTCTAAGTATGAAGATGATTTATTAAAGTTTATTGAAGATAATCCTGAATTTATTCAGCCAGAGACACGGCGGAATGAGATGATTAATTTTATTAAAGATGGCTTAGAAGATCTTTGTATTTCAAGAACTACATTCGATTGGGGTGTTCCAGTACCGGTTGATGAAGATCATGTTATATATGTTTGGTTTGACGCGTTGACTAATTATTTAACTGGTGCAGGTTACTTAACTGACCAAGATGAATATAATAAATACTGGCCAGCTGATATACATATTGTAGGTAAGGATATACTACGTTTCCATACTATTATTTGGCCAATTATCTTGATGGCAGCAGGTTTAGAATTACCGAAAAAAGTATTTGGACATGGTTTTTTAACTGTAGAAGGTGGAAAAATGTCTAAATCAAAAGGTAATGTTGTTGATCCTGTAAAATTAGTAAATGACTTTGGAGTAGATGCAGTTCGGTATTATTTAATGAGAGAGGTGGCTTTTGGAACAGATGGCTCTTATTCTACAGAGTCTTTTATTCAGCGGATTAATTCAGATTTAGCTAATGATTTAGGAAACTTATTAAATAGAACATTAGCTATGGTGGATAAGTATTTTAATGGAGTAATCCCTAAGCCAGGTCCAGCTACTGATTATGATGAAGATCTAAAGGATACTGCTCGTAAAGAGATTGCAGCTATGACGGAGGATATGGATAAGCTTCAATTTAGTACAGCATTAGAACATCTTTGGACATTAATTAGAAGGAATAATAAGTATATTGATGAAACGACTCCTTGGATTTTAGCTAAAGATAAAGACAAGAAGGATGAATTAGGGACAGTTCTTTATAATCTATTAGAGTCTTTACGGATTGTAGCTATTGCTTTAAAGCCATTCTTAATAGAGGCTCCACAAAAGATTTGGAATCAAATAGGAATCCAAACTGATTTAGCAGAAGAGAGTTGGAGTCGGGCTGAAGAATGGGGTTTATTAGAGTCTGGAATTAACGTAAATAAAGGAGAGCCGATTTTCCCTAGAATTGATATGGAAGAATATTTTGCTAATCAAGTTGAAGAGGATGTAGATAACGAAGATGGAGAGGATGAAGAAAAAGTGAGTGAAGACTATATTAATTTTGATGACTTTACTAAATTAGATTTAAGGGTAGCTAAAGTATTAGAGGCAGAAAGAATTGAAGGCAGCAATAAACTGTTAAAGTTACAAGTAGCTTTAGGTGAAGAAAAGCGACAATTAGTAGCGGGAATCGCTAAGCATTATGAAGCTGAAGAATTAGTAAATAAAAAGGTATTAATGGTAGCCAATTTAGAACCTGCAACTATCTTTGGTGTAGAATCCAATGGTATGATACTAGCTGCATCTAATGATGAAGGTGAGTTGACAATAAGTACTGTCGATAGAGATATTCCTAGTGGAGCTAAGGTTAAGTAGTGGAGGGAGTGGTTTAATGTTAGTTGACACACATGCACATATAGATTTTCCTAAATTTGATCAAGATAGGCAGCAAGTTATTAAGAGAGCTAAAGAGAGTAATCTAAAATATATTATTAATGTTGGAGCTGATGAAGAATCTAGTCGACGTTCAGTAGATTTAGCTAATGAGGAAGAAATGATTTATGCAGTAGTAGGAGTTCACCCTCATGAAGCTAAAACTGTAGCTGATAAAACTTATCAACAGTTAAAAGAGTGGAGTACTAAAGATAAAGTAGTAGCAATTGGAGAGACTGGACTAGATTATCACTATGATAATTCTCCTCGGCAGGTACAAAGAGAAGTCTTTAGGAAACATATTCAGTTAGCTAAAGAGGTAGATCTACCTTTAGTAATTCATAGTCGAGAAGCTGAAGAGGAGACTATGAAGATATTAATAAAAGAAGATGCTCATGAAGTAGGAGGAGTAATTCATTGTTTTGGTGGAGATTTGGAAATGGCTCAACAGGCTATAGAGAATAATTTTTATATAGCTGTGGGTGGCGTTCTAACTTTTAATAATGCCCATCAACTGCGCAGAGTGATTAAGCAGATCCCTTTGGATAGATTACTAATTGAGACGGATGCACCATATTTAACTCCTGCTCCTAATCGAGGTAAGCGCAATGAGCCAGCTTATGTTGAATATGTAGCTGAAAAGTTAGCTGAATTGCTTCCATATTCAATAGAAAAGATAGAAAAAACAACTACTAAGAACGCAGAAGGACTTTTTAATATTTCTTAGTTAAATTATCTTTATATAAAGTTGGTAGAATGAATTTATTACATTTTTGTAATCATAACCAGATTATGTTATAATAGTAACATTACAGGCCTACGGGGAGGTTAAAAAATGGCTAATACCTATACCTATGAACTAGGCAACTCACTTTACTTAAATCTAACTAATCAGTGTACTAATAAATGTAAATTCTGTATTAGGGATTATAAAGATGGAGTAGGCGAAAATAATCTTTGGCTGGATAAGGAACCTACAGCTGATGAGATTATTAATGATATTGATAAAAACCCAGAGGTTTATGATGAGATAGTTTTCTGTGGATATGGAGAACCACTGATTAGATTAGAAACAATATTGGAAGTAGCCAAATGGTTAAAGCAATTTGATGTTCAGATTAGAATTGATACTAATGGTCAGGTAAATTTAATTCATAATAGGAATATAGCTCCTGAATTAGAAGGATTAATAGATGTAATATCTATTAGCCTAAATGCGAAAAATGCCAATAAATATCAACAATTATGTGAGTCGGATTTTGGTACTGAGGCTTTTAAATCTATTTTAGATTTTGCAGAAAGTTGCAAGAATTATATTCCTAAAGTGATTTTAACTGTAGTTAATTACTCTACAACTAGCATTTATGAATGTAGAAAGATAGCAGAAAATTTAGATGTTGACTTTAGAGTAAGACAGCTTTGTAAGGAAGAGGAATAAATAATTGATTAGTAATAATTAATTGAATTGGTTATATTATAATTATTGATCCTGATATTAATAATTAATTTTATAGTAGTTATAGTTTGTGTATAATTGGAGGAGGGAATAATCATGAAAATTTTTATTGATACAGCTAATATTGATGAAATTAGAGATATGAATAAATTAGGGATTTTGGATGGAGTAACTACAAATCCTTCGCTAATTGCTAAAGAGTCAGGTAAAGATTTTGAAGATATTATTGCAGAGATTACTTCTTTAGTAGATGGTCCAGTGAGTGCAGAGGTAATTAGTACTGACACAGAAGGTATGGTTAAGGAAGCAAAGGAATTAGCAGCAATTTCTAATAATATTGTAATTAAGATTCCTATGACCAAAGAAGGATTAGCAGCAGTAAATCAGTTATCAGATCAAGGAATTAAGACAAATGTAACTTTAGTCTTTTCAGCAAATCAAGCCTTATTGGCAGCTAGAGCAGGAGCTACCTATGTTAGTCCATTCATAGGTCGAATAGATGATATTGGACAGGATGGACTTAGACTTGTAGAGGAAATTAGTCATATTTTTGCTATTTATAATATTGAAACAGAGATTATTGCAGCTAGTATTAGACATCCAAAACATGTTAAAGAATCAGCTAAGGTAGGTTCTGATATTGCTACAATCCCATATCAAATTCTAGAAAAAATGTTTAAGCATCCAAAGACTGATGAAGGAATTGAGAAGTTTTTAGCTGATTGGGAAGCTACTAAATAGAAATATAAGAACAGTATTAAAGAGTATATAGATTGATGAAGAATTTTTTAAAACTTATGATGAACCCTGAATTCAGGGTTCATCTTTTTGTGTAGAGAGAACCCCATTTATGGAACTGATTAGAACGGTATAAAGTCTTCAATAAGAAAGAAATTGATAAATAGATGAATTATGAATATAATAAAGGTAAAAGTTAACTTATAACTAATTTATATAAATAGTATAAGACATTTAATAGAGGTGGTAACAAAGGTGAAAAAAAGGATTGCAAGTCCTAGTGTAACTAAGGAAATTTTAGATAAAAATGGTATAAGATTAAAGAAGAGTTTAGGACAAAATTTTTTAGTAGATAGAAATATTATAGATCAGATTATTTCAGGGGCTAGATTGAGTAAAGATGAACATGTAATAGAGATAGGACCTGGAATAGGTTCGTTAACTCAAAGACTAGCTGAAGAAGCAGAAAAAGTTTGGGCTATTGAATTAGATGATAAATTAATTTCAATTTTACCAGAAACCTTAAATGATTATGATAATATTAAGTATATTCATGCAGATGCTTTAGAATATGATTTTGAAGAGTTATTAACTGACTTAAATGATAAGAAGGTTAAAGTAGTTGCTAATTTACCTTACTATGTTACTACTCCTATTATTATGAGGTTATTAGAAGAAAGATTGGATTTAGATAGGGTAGTGGTTATGGTACAAAAAGAGGTAGCTGAGAGATTAGTAGCAACACCAGAAGATGGAAAGAGTTATGGTTCCCCATCTTTAACTGTTCAGTATTATTCTGAACCTAATATTGAAACCATAGTGCCTAGAACAGTATTTATGCCTAGACCTAAGGTTGATTCAGCAGTAATTAGTATGGATATTAGAAAAGAGCCTCCTGTTGAAGTTGAGGATGAAGATTTATTCTTTTCTGTAATTAAGGCAGCATTTCAATTAAGGAGAAAAACGATTAGAAACTCTTTAAGTAAAGCAACTAATGTAAACTTGGATCGTGATTTAGTAGATGAAGCTTTAGAAGAAGTAGGGATAGAGTCTAGACGTAGAGGAGAAAAATTAGATATTAAAAAATTTGCTACATTAAGTAATACCCTATTCAAATTATTAAATTAATTTTAATGGAGGGTGGTAGATGAAATTAATTAGTCCTACAGAAGGTGAATTAGAATTTGCTGAAGCTTTTTCTAGTATAATTGATTTTGTAAAAGAGGTACCTGAAGCTAATTATCGTTTAATGATAGGTAGTGATTCACAACAAGGAGAGATGGCTGTCTTTGTAACAACTATTGTTATTTATAGGGAAGGAAAAGGAGCACGATTTTATTACAATAAAGAGATATTATCTCCACACCCAACATTAAGACAGAAGATATATCATGAAACAGTAAAAAGTTTAAAGGTAGCAGGAAAAGTGGCAGAAAAGATGGCAGAAAAAGAGTCAGTAGCAGATTTAAATATTGAAGTTCATCTTGATGTAGGAAGAAATGGAGAAACTCGAGATTTGATTAAAGAAGTAGTAGGTATGGTAGCTGGGAGTGGTTATGAAGCTAAAATAAAACCATCAGCTTACTGTGCTTCTAATGTAGCAGATAGATATACGAAATAAATATTATGATGAAGTTTTTGCATAGGGGGAGAGGAGAATGAATAAAACTAAAGAGTTATCTTTGAAAGGATTATTAATTGCGTTAGTTACTGTGTCGACTATGGTGATTAAGGTGCCAGTGCCGGCTACAGAGGGGTATATTCACTTAGGAGACAGTATGATTTATTTGAGTAGTATTTTATTTGGTCCTGGGGTTGGTTTAATAGCAGGAGGATTAGGTTCGGCATTGGCTGACTTACTTTCGGGTTATGGTCACTGGGCTTTGCCTACGTTAATTATTAAAGGGATTGAAGGGTTAATTATCGGTAAAATTGCAATTAGAAGTAGGGGTGAAACATCTGTAAGGTTTAAAGATGTTATAGCAGCTTTATTAGGTGGAGGTTGGATGGTAGCAGGTTATTACTTAGGAGGCGCTATATTGACTAAGAGTTTTATTGCACCATTGAGCAGTATACCTTGGAATATTATTCAAGCAGTTGGAGGAGCAGTAATAGCTTTCCCAGTATTATTTGCTATTTTAAAGACAGATTTACTAGAAATCTAATATTGAAAGGTGATCTTGTATGAAGGCTGGAAAGATAGATATCAATAATTTAAAGAAATTAGTTTTAGACCAGATTTCGGTAAGTAATGAAGAAGTATTAGTGAGACCCAAAATAGGTGAAGATTCAACAGTGATTGATTTTGGAGAATTTGTTGCTGTCATGTCTACAGATCCTATTACTGGAGTACAAGAAGGAATGGGAAGTCTAGCTGTTAATGTGGCTTGTAATGATATTGCGGCTAATGGCGCTAGTCCGATTGGAATTCAGCAAGTATTATTAGTACCTCCTGAGACTTCAGAAGATGAAATCATAGCAATTATAAAGGATATTAATCAAGCAGCTCAAGAATTAGGGATAGATATATTAGGTGGACATACAGAGGTAACAGATATCGTTAATCAACCTTTGGTTTCTTGTACAGCTATCGGAAAGACGAGCAAAGATAAATATGTTACATCCTCAGGAGCGCAAGTAGGTGACGATATCGTAGTTACTAAATGGACAGGCTTAGAAGGGACAGCTATCTTAGCTGCAGATTATTATCAAGACTTAATAAACTTAGGAGTTGATCCAGAATTATTAGAAGAAGGTCAACAGTTAGTTAATCATTTAAGTGTAATTACGGAAGGATTAATAGGTGCAGATTTTCAGGTGAATGCTATGCATGATGTGACAGAAGGAGGTTTATATGGCTCCCTTTATGAATTAACATCGGCTGCAGAGGTTGGATTTAAGATTAATCAAGATTCAATTCCGCTTCATCCTGCAACTAAAGAAATTACAAATTCTTTAGAGATCAACCCTTATCATTTAATTGGATCAGGAATGATGATTTTGACAACTGAACTAGGTGATGAATTAGTAAGTAATTTGAGTAAGGAAGGTATTAGTTCTGCTGTTATTGGTAAGATTACAGGTGAAAAGAGGATAATAATTACTAAAGAAGAGAGGCTAGAAATTACAGATCCACCACAGGATGAATTATGGAGATTTTTAGCAAGGGATTGATTAATTTAATCAAGATAATAATCAAGAATTTTGTAGTAAAATTTATTGACATATTTTTTTATTTCTGTTATAATGGAATATTTTCTTGACATTATCCAAAAAATATGATACAATACTTTGAGAACTCAACAAAATGAAAGGTGGTCCTTTATGGGTAATAATATCTTGAATCAAATCAAAGTTGACTTGGAGTCTTTTGTAGGTAAACAGGTTAGTTTGAAGGCGAATCAAGGTAGAAAAAAGATTATTGAGAAAGAAGGAGTATTAGAAGAGACATACTCTAATGTTTTTGTAGTTAAAGTAGATAATGATCAAACACCGCGCAAAGTTTCCTATAGTTATGCTGATATTTTAACCGAAACAGTTGAAATTAAAATAAAAGGTAATAGTACTAGGATTGGTTGTGTAAGTGTCTAAATTGTAAAGTTTTTTTAACACAAGTGAGTGTCATCACTTGTGTTATTTTTTTACTTTTATTAAATGATATGCTATACTTGTTTTGTTATGATTTATACTTTTTTTAAGTGAGGAAGGAGAAAAGTTATGGCTAAGAAGAAAGTTGTGCAATCTGTGGATAGGGCTTTAATTATTTTAGAAGCTTTAGCAGATGAAGGGAGGCCGATGACGCTTAGTAACCTAGCTGAGAAGACAGAATTAAATATTAGCACAGTACACAGAATACTTAATACACTAGCTTTAAGAGATTTTATAGAGCAAAATCAAGACAGTGGAAAATATTATTTAGGTTTAAAGGCTTTTGAAATCGGTAATGCTGCTAAGAAGAATATTAATTTAATTAATATTACTAAACCTTATTTAAAAGAATTAGTAGATAAATGTAATGAAACTACTAATTTAGCAATTTTAGATGAAGGAGAAGTAGTTTATGTAGACCAAGCTGCATCTACTAATATAGTTAAGATGTTTGCTCAAATAGGTAGTAGAGGGCCGGCTTATTGTACAGGCACTGGTAAAGCATTATTGGCTTATGAAGATCCTGAAAAATGGCCTGAACTATTTGAACAAATGGAATTTAAAAAACTAACTACTAAGACTAAAGTAGACCCTAAAAGGCTAGAAGAAGAGTTAAGAAAGATTAGAAAGCAAGGATATGCTTTAGATATGGGAGAAATGGAAGAAGGAGTTCGTTGTGTAGCAGCACCGATTAAGAATCATGATGGAGAAGTAGTTGCTGCTATAAGTATTTCTGGACCTAGTATTAGAATGACTGAAAAATATATTAAGAATGAAGTAATACCAATAATTATGGAAGTAGCAAATCAAATTTCTAATCAATTGGGGCACCATTAATTAAATAAATAATATATTTTTTATTTTTTTTGCTTTTTTAAGCAGGAGTTTTATCTTTCATATAGAATTAAGTTACACGACAGATAAAAAAATGAAATTAATTTTCATAATATAAAATTAGTCTCATATATTTTAATTAGATGGTAATTCTGTTGGGGAGGTGAGTAGGAGAGTAATTTAGAAGTTTTTTATTTTCAATTTTCAGATGGCTAAAAAATATAATTTTTAAAATATAAATGAGGAGTGAGAAGATGAGTAATTATGTTTCTAATGTATTAGATAAGGTAACTGAAAGGAATGCAAATGAACCAGAGTTTCATCAAGCAGTAAAAGAGGTATTAGAGTCTATTGAACCAGTTTTTGATAAGCATCCTGAATATAAAGATGCTGGAATTTTAGAAAGAATTGTTGAACCAGAAAGACAGATCATCTTTAGAGTACCTTGGGTAGATGATGAAGGTAATGTGCAAGTTAATCGTGGTTTCAGATTTGAATTTAATAGTGCTCTTGGACCTTATAAGGGTGGTTTAAGATTCCATCCATCGGTTTATGCTGGTATTGTTAAGTTTTTAGGTTTTGAACAGATATTTAAGAATGCTCTAACTGGACGTCCTATCGGTGGAGGTAAAGGTGGTAGTGATTTTGACCCTAAAGGTAAATCAGATGCTGAAGTTATGAGATTTTGTCAAAGCTTTATGACAGAACTTTATCGTCATATTGGTCCAAGTACTGATGTTCCAGCAGGTGATATTGGAGTTGGTGGAAGAGAAATTGGTTATTTATTTGGTCAATATAAGAGAATAGTTAACTCATTTGATGCAGGTGTATTAACAGGTAAAGGATTAGACTGGGGTGGAAGTTTAGTTAGAACAGAAGCTACAGGATATGGATTAGTATATATTGTTGAAGAGCTGCTTAAAGATCATGATGATTCTTTTGAAGGAAAGGACATCGTAATCTCAGGTTCTGGTAATGTAGCCATTTATGCTACTGAGAAAGCTCAAGAATTAGGAGCAAATGTAATAGCTCTCAGTGATTCTAGTGGTTATGTATATGATTCAGAAGGAATTAAACTTGATACAGTTAAACGTATTAAGGAAGTAGAAAGAGGAAGAATTAAAGAGTATGTTGAGGAACATCCTTCTGCTGAATATGTTGCAGAAAGCTTTGATATTTGGAATGTTGAATGTGATATTGCATTACCATGTGCTACTCAGAATGAATTAGATGAAGATTCAGCTAAGGTTCTTGTAGAGCATGGAGTAAAGATTGTTGGTGAAGGTGCTAATATGCCATGTACTCCAGAAGCTGTTGAAGTATTCCAAGAGAATGATGTATTCTATATTCCTGGTAAGGCTGCTAATGCTGGTGGAGTTGCTACTTCTGCCATCGAGATGACTCAGAATGGCATGTGGGATTCTTGGAGTTTCGAAAAAGTAGATGCAGAACTTAACAAAATTATGGTCGATATTTATAATAATGCAAGTACTATAGCTAAAGAGTATGGTATGGAAGGTGACCTAGTTGCAGGAGCTAATATTGCTGGCTTCCTAAAAGTTGCTAATTCTATGCTTGATCAAGGAGTTGTATAAAGATAGATTAAAATAGATTTAATTTCTTTAAGGTGATTAGGCAGCTCATTAGTTGGGCTGTCTGATTGTCTTTAATAGATAAGATTAGTATAATTAGTCATCATTATTAAATATTACTTGAGAAGAGGATGATTGGCATGGCAAAGATATTAGATAAGAGAGATTTAGCTCCTGAAATTGATTTGTTTACTATTGATGCACCATTAGTAGCCCAGAAGGCACAACCTGGTCATTTTGTAATTGTTAGAGCTTCTGAAACTGGAGAAAGAATCCCTTTAACCATTGTAGATTATAATCGTGATGAAGGAACTATAGATTTAGTTATTCAAGCTGTAGGGTGTTCTACAATTGAACTTTGTAATTTAGAACAAGGTGATGAGTTTTTAGATTTATTAGGCCCGTTAGGAGAACCAATTGAAATTAAAGAAATTGGTACAGTTGTTTGTGTAGCAGGTGGATTAGGAGTAGCACCTGTTTACCCCAAAGCTAAATATTTAAAAGAGGCTGGGAATAAGATTATTAGTATTGTAGGTGCTCAGACTGAAGAAATGTTAATTATGAAAGACGAAATGGAAGAAGTTTCAGATGAAATTTACTTTGCTACAGATGATGGTACTTTAGGTGAAAAAGGTTTTGTAACTAATATTTTGGATTCTTTATTAGATGAACGGGATGAAGTAGATGAAGTAGTAGCTGTTGGTCCGGCAGTTATGATGAAGGCTGCCTGTGAAGTGACTACTGAATATGATATAGATACGATTGTTAGTTTAAATCCAATTATGATTGATGGTACTGGAATGTGCGGTGGATGTCGAGTAACAGTTGATGGAGAGCGGCTATTTGCATGTGTTGATGGACCGGCATTTGATGGTCACGCAGTAGATTTTGAAGAGTTAATGATGAGACAAAGCCATTATGAAGATGAGGAAGAGGAAGCTGAACACAAGTGCAATTTAGATAGGGAGGTGGAGTAAATGGCTAAAAGACAAACAATGACAAAGCAGTCCTCAGAAAAGAGAATTAATAATTTTAATGAAGTAGCTAATGGTTTCACTAAAGAAGAGGCTATGCTAGAAGCTAAACGGTGTTTGCAATGTAAGAATAAGCCATGTGTAGATGGATGTCCAGTAGAAGTACCTATTCCTGAATTTATTGATCAGGTGTTAGAAGAGGATTTTTCTAAAGCATCAGATACTATTAAAGCCAAGAATGCTCTACCGGCTATTTGTGGTCGAGTTTGTCCTCAAGAAGAACAGTGTGAAGCGGAATGTATTCTTGGTAAGAAAGGTGAACCGGTAGCTATTGGAGCTTTAGAGAGATTTGTAGCTGATGAAGAATCGAACGAAAAAGCAAAAGTAAAGGTCTCTAATAAAAACTCAGGTGCTAAAGTAGCCATAGTTGGTTCTGGTCCTTCGGGTTTAACAGCAGCAGCTGACTTAGCAAAGTTAGGGTATCAGGTAACTTTATTTGAAGCTTTATCTGAACCAGGAGGAGTATTAAGATATGGAATCCCGGAGTTTAGATTACCGAAATCAATTGTGACAGAAGAGATAGAGCATATTAAAGAATTAGGAGTAGAAGTGCAGGCTAATGTCTTAATTGGTTCTACCTTAAGTATTGAAGATCTTTGGGAAAAAGGGTATAAAGCCATTTTTGTTGGAACTGGAGCTGGCTTACCTTACTTTTTAAGCTTACCTGGTGAGAACTTAAATGGAGTTTATTCATCTAATGAATTTTTAACTAGAGCTAATTTAATGAAGGCTTATAAGTTCCCAGAATATAAGACACCAATTACTGTTGGAGATAAAGTAGCAGTAGTAGGTGCAGGTAATGTGGCTATGGATTCGGCTAGAACAGCTTTGCGTTTAGGGGCTGAAGAAGTTTCTATAGTTTATCGTCGTTCTCGCAATGAGATGCCGGCTAGAGAAGAAGAGATAGAGAATGCAGAAGAAGAAAGAATAGATTTAAAATTATTGAGGAATCCAACTAGAATTATTGGTAATGATGAAGGTTGGGTAGAAGAACTAGAGTGTGTAAAAATGGAGTTAGGAGAACCAGATAGTAGTGGAAGACCACGACCAATTCCTATTGAAAATTCAGAATTTACTATTCCAGTGGATGTAGTTATTATTGCTATTGGTCAAGGTCCAAACCCATTATTACCTAAGAAGACTCCTGAATTGGAAACAACAAAGTGGGATAATATTATTGTAGATGATGATACGTACCAAACTTCAATATCAGGAGTTTTTGCTGGTGGAGATGTTATTGGTGGTTCAGCTACAGTAATTGCTGCCATGGGTGATGGTAGACAAGCGGCTAAATCAATTCATAAGTATTTACAAGAGTAAAATTAATGATTCTATTAATCCCTTAAGCATCATGCTTGAGGGATTTTTTTATTTATTTAAGAATTTATATATTTTTTCATAGACACATCTCCTGTCCAATCTGAATAGTATGTAATAAATCAGAAAGGAGATGGTAAGGTTGAAGACGATAAATAGATTAGTTGAAAAGTATCGGGAACAGATTATGAAATTAGAAAATGTTATCGGCGTAGGAAGTGGTCATAAAGAAATAAAAGGTCATTCTACTGATGAGAAATCGATTATTATATTAGTTAAAGAAAAGCTTGATGAAGATGAATTAGGTAGAAGACATATTATTCCTGAGAAGATAGAGGAAGTGACAACAGATGTAATTGAAGTAGGCGAAATAGAATTATTAACTTCCAAAGGGAATCTGAATAGAACTAAACGTAATCGACCTGCTCAACCTGGAATTAGTATAGGTCATTATAAAATTTCAGCAGGGACTTTTGGAGCAGTAGTGAAGGATAAAGAAACAAAGAAATTACTAATTCTTTCTAATAATCATGTATTGGCAAATCTGACTTCTGGACATGATGATAGAGCTGAAATTGGGGATCCGATTTTACAACCTGGTCGTCATGATGGAGGGGAGGAAGAGAATGATATTATTGGTCATTTAGAAAGGTTTGTTCCACTTAAAAAGAAGAGTTCAACATCTTCTTGTCAGATTGCTAATGGAGTTGAGAATATCTTAAATGGAATTAGTGAATTAATTAAGTTTCCATATCAAATAAAGTTTTTAAGACGAATGAGTGAGGCAAATTTAGTTGATTGTGCAGTAGCTAAACCAGTATCAGAAGATTTAATAAAGAGTGATATATTAGAATTAGGAAGAATAGAAGGTACGGTTAAACCTGAAATAGGTGTGGAAGTTATTAAAAGTGGTAGGACTAGTGGAGTAACCACAGCTAAAATTAGAGTTATCAATGCAACAGTTGAAGTAAATGTTACTGCTACCGAAAAAGCTACTTTTAAAAATCAGATTATTACAGGAGCTTTATCTAAACCTGGAGATAGTGGATCTTTAGTTTTAAATAAAGATAATAAAGCTGTAGGTTTATTATTTGCTGGTTCAAATATGAGTACTATTTGTAATCCTATTAATCATGTGATGGAAGAACTAGAAATAGAATTTATATAAGGTTGAATACAAAATTACTGGTCGGAGTTAAGCTTCGACCTATTATTATATCATTAGTTTGAATAAATAGCTAAAAATCAAATATAGATTATTGAATAATATAAAAAAGAAGAATATTTGAATAAAATTTTATTAATAAGAACATTAATTGGTTTCTTTACATATAATGTTATTAGGGGAGTATTTGGGTTTTGAAAATTTCTTATGTAAGGAGGGTTAGTTGTGAAGGTTGCATTCTGCTTTGAACATTCTCTTACCTTAAAAGAAGAATATTTGGTCAGAGATTTAATTTCAGATTTGCAAGAAAGATTAAATATTAGAATAGGAAAGTTAAGAGGCCGCTTAACTTTAGAACGATTGTCTGCTTTAGATTTATTAATTACTGATAGTTATTTAACAGCTAAAGCAGTTCAGAATGCAGGAGGAATTGATGTTATATACTGGTTTAGGGACCAGGAAGATGATTTTGAATTAGCTGATGAAGAAGTAGATTTTAAGGTAGTAACTAATAGTAAATATTTAAAAGCAAAGCTATCAGATGCATTACAGAAAAATGCAGTGATTATTCATCCTGGTGTTAAAGAAAAGTTTTATAATGTAGCATCACCAGAGAATAATCTTGAAAGTCGAAAGAGATTAATTGTAATTTTAGGTCATACTTCAGCTGACAACTTGAATAATTTGATGGATTCATTGGAATTGATTAATCAAGGATGTCAAGTTAAAGTAGTAATTTTAGATAAAAAAAGTTATGAACTAAATACTCGATTAGAATATAAATTTATTCATCCTGATTCTTTAGAAGCAAAAGTTATGGAGTATTCAAGGGCGGATTTGGCTTTAGTAATTTCTGAGGAAAAAGGTTTTGATTTAGCTCCATTAGAAGTTATGGCATGTAGAACTCCTGCAGTCTTTATCTATAATCAAGAGGTTCAAAATTACCTTTTAGAAGAAGTTCAGGAGTATATATTACATAATAAAAATTGTCGATTACTATTAAATCTAACAACTAAAAACTTAGCTATAACTGTTTTGGAACTTTTAAAAGATAATGTATTGGCTAAAAAGATAGCGATCAATGGAAGTATAACTGCTAGAGATTATTCATGGATGGATACAGTAGAAGATTGGGTTAAATTAATAAAAAAAACAGGGATAAATCTTAAGAAGGATAAGCTTTTAAGAGTTTCTGAACAGTTAAATGAATTAATGAATTCAGCTAATCATGATGAGGATAGTTATACTGAAACTGTAGACATTGTTATAGTGAATTATAATACAAAAGAAGAAATTAAAGATTGCTTAGAAAGTATTAAAGAGTATACTGAATATAAATATCGGGTAATAGTGGTTGATAATAATAGTGTGGATAGTAGTTTAGAATATTTAGAGTCTTTAGATTGGATTGAATTGATTGTTAACCAAGAGAATATAGGCTATGCTAAGGCTTGTAATCAAGCAATTAATGCAGGAAGAGGTAAGTATATTTTATTATTAAATGGTGATGTAAAAGTGACTGAAGGTTGGTTAAAGCCATTAGTTAGTATTGCTGAGTCTGATGATGAAGTAGGAATTGTAGCTCCTAAATTAATTAATGAAGAAGATAAAGTAACAGAAACCAGTATTGCTGACTTATCACAAGGGTGGCCTAAATTAGTTAATAAAAGATATGATGAAGAAGAATCCTTTGGTATAGATGGAGCGGCTTACTTAATTAAACGAAATCTAATTCCTGAGATTGGATATTTAGATGAACGTTATTTTATTTATTTTGAAGATATAGATTATTCATGTAGAGCTAGAGAAAAAGGATATAAAGTGGTTTGCTGTCCAGAAAGTAAAGTGTATCATTTACATGAAGGTAGTTTAGTTACAGGAGATGAGGTAGGCAAAAAAAGACGTAAAAAGTACTTTACTGAGAGTCAAGAGCTTTTTAATGATAAGTGGCAGCATCTAGTTTCTTCAGGAGTAGAACTTAGAGATTCGATTGTAGTGTTAGGTAGAGACGTTTGGAGGTCTAGATACCAGCGACCACAACAAATATTATCTAAATTAAGTTCGAAGTATAAAGTTTTATATATTGATGATATTAGCTTTTTACCACAATTAGAATTGAATTTTGAAGATGAGTTACAAATAGAAAAAATTAATCCAGATTTACATGTACTTTCTTTATTCAATAGTGAAAAGATTGATAACTTAAGTCAAATGGAATCTAAACTTAAATTAGTAGCTCAAGTTATTAATGATTCTTTAGATAGATTAAATATAAGAAATCCGATTTTATGGGTAGATAGCCCGGTTTGGGCTCCAATTATAGATTATTTATCATCTGAAAAAATCATATATAGCTACATGAGTAAATTTAAAGAGTTTGTTGGAGAATTAGAGGATGTTAATTTAGTCAATGAATTTGAAGGTGAACTATTATCTATTGCTGATTTAATCTTAACTCCATCTTATTCATTGCTTGAAGAGATTGAAGATTATAATCAAAAGGCGCAAGTAGTTTCTAATGCTGTTGACTTAGAGCACTTTGCTCAAGTTTATGAGGAAGAATTAGAAACTCCTATTGAGTTAAAAGATTTAAAGAGTCCGATAGTAGGTTATATTGGTGCAATAGCTGAATGGTTTGATACAGAGTTAGTTTTAGAATTGGCAGAAAAGAATCCAACAATCTCTATTATTTTAATTGGACGTGTAAATATAGAAGTAGATGAATTAGAAGAGTATGACAATGTTTATTTTCTAGGGGAAAGGTCATACTATGAACTGCCTAATTATTTACAGTGCTTTGATTTATGTATTAATCCGATTATTAAGAATGACTTAACATCATCTGTTGATTTAGTTGCTTTATATGAATATTTAGCAGCAGGGAAGCCAGTAGTAAGTATAAATTTACCAGAAGTAAATAAGTTTTCAAAGGTAGTGGAAGTAGCTAAAGATAGTAATGAGTTCTGTACAAAGGTTGAAGAATTATGTAGGGAGGAGAATAGAGTAGAAGTTGTTGAAGAGACTAAAGAATTATTATCAAGTAATACTTGGGAAGATAGAGCAGAAGAACTTGAAAGAATACTTATGGGAATGAGTGATATAAGGAAGGCAAGTGAAATTGATGATTTTATTACAGATGATATAAATAATGAGGAAGATGGTAATTTAGCTATGGAAAAAATTATAGAAACAGAAAGAAGAGAGATTCTAGATTTAGAAAAAGAAGAAATAGATGGGGAAGAAGGCTTTTTAAAAATGATCTGGAGTAAGATTAGAAATAAATGTAAAGATATCTGGGATAATATAATCGGTGTAGAAAAATAAATGAGCTGTATTATTTATTTTTAAATTAAAGGTGGACCAGTAGGGATTAATTCTAATTCATTTTTAGAGACTTTAATAATATTTTTATATTTAAACTTAAAAGCATTAAAGACATCAAAGTTAGGAATTAAATGTTTACTATAGTTGTAGAATATATAAATCTGGTTTGGATTAGATCTAATTAATGTTCCGTCTTTAAATAATTTAATGGGTCCATCTTGGTATTTATTTATAATTTCATCGGGAACCTTAATTATATTTTGAGATCTATATAAGGTATTAAATATATTCAAAGATGGTATATATCTTTTCATACCATTTTCGATTACATATATAGCAGGTCCATTTCCTTTTAATAAAGTTCCATTAAGGTGAGGGAAAGATTCTTTGATAGGAGGATCTGTTGAGTGCAGATTAAACTCATATTTAGTTACAGTTATTATATTTTTAGTTTTAAAACCTAATTCTGCAAATAATTTAGCTGATAATATCCGGCGTTTCTTTCTGCCTTCAATAAAATAAACTTGGCTAGAGTTTTTTGTTTTAATTAGAGTACCTGGTGGAAATAATTTTTTCTTTTCTAATGGATAAAGGGCTAATTGTTCAGATGATACTTCTATAATTTGATTCGGGTTATATTTATTGTAATAAAAAATATTAGAAGTAGGGATATGATGTAATTTTCCATCTTCTATGATATAAATTGAAGAATTGTTATCTTTAATTAAAGTTCCATCAGGATATTTAAGGACAAGCTTTAAGGCTTCAAATATATTTATTTTTCCCCAGCCATAAAATTTATCAAATCCTTTTTTTCCTAAATCGGTTGCAGTTTTAAAGAGTATATTTTGTATTTGGTTATTACTGAGTGAAGGATTAATTGATTTAATGAGTCCAACTAATCCAGCAACATGTGGTGCAGCCATAGATGTACCTGATAATTTTTTATAACCATTGTTGAGATAAGAGCTCATAATATCTTCACCTGGGGCTACTAAATCTATATGATCACCAGAGTTAGAAAAGTCAGATAATTGATCATTTTTATTAATGGAACCTACTGCTATAACACCGGGAAAGGCAGCTGGATAACTAGGTTCTTCTATATTTTCATTTCCCATGGCAGCAATGATAGTAACATCTTGGTTTAGTGTATAATTAATAGCATCTTCTAAAATTAAAGATTTATTTAAACTTCCTAAGCTTAAATTAATTATATCTGCTCCTGCATCAGTGGCTTGGATTACTCCAGCAGAAATATCATCAAAGAGTCCAATTCCTGTCACTTGACCTGTTGTAATGTTTTTATATTTTGTTAAGACTTTTACCGGCATGACTCTGCAATGCCAAGTGACTCCTGCTATTCCTTCTGCATTATTACCAACAGCGGCAATTATGCCTGCTACATGTGTTCCGTGTCCAACTTCATCTATTGGTAAAAAGTCTCGATCTAGATAGTCACCAGTTAGTTCCCAACCTGGACTAGTTATAAACTCATCAGGAGTTATATCTACCATATCATAGCCTTGAACTAAATTAGGCTTTAAATCTGGATGATTAAGTGAGATACCAGTGTCTAGAACAGCAATAGTTATGTTTTCCTTACCAGTTTCTAAACTCCATCCTTTTGCAGCTTCTATATGCTTAGGTCCCCATTGAGTACAATAACAATCATCATTTGGTATGAGAGTGGAATGAGCAACTACATTAGGTTCAGCATTTTCAATAATTAATTCTTGGTTTAAATCTTTTAGTAATTCTTTCTTCATATTCTGATCTTTGATATATATTCGGTAATAATTATTAAGTCCTAATTTAGCAGCTAGTTGTTTATTCTTAGTATCAGGAAATACTCTCTTGTATTTAGAGATGTTATATTTTTGTTTTATCATTTCTAAGTTTTTTTGACTAGCATCTTTAAATTTAATTATAATCTGTTTTGTTGATAAGTTATTGGTAAAATCAATAGAGTCTGTAAGAAGCATACAGCTCCCTCCTTTTTAATATTTCTTTATGTTATTTTATTCTAGAAAATATTGAAATGTGATTAATAAAGTCGAATATTTAGGTAATTAAAAAGGGTTTTTTAATATAAAAAAGGCATATCTCAAATTGAGATATGCCTTAAAAAGATGAATATAATGATTATTTATTGACAGCCTGTTTTTCTGCTGGTTTTTTAATAACTTTACTAGTCTTTAATAATTCTACGGCTTTTTCCATGAAAATTAGGATGTTATCTCCTGATTCTTTAGGTTCAATTCCCAGCGCTTTACAGACCATGGCACTGATATCTATAACATCTACATCTGAGTTTAAAGCATGGGCTGTATTATATATTTGTGATCCGCAGCCAGCACAAGCAGTTACACAGATATCCGCATTGATTTCTTCAGCTTCTCTGACTCGTTTAACCCCAGAGTATTGAACTGCATCTAAATCTGTAAAACCGGCTACTAACCCACAACATAATCCATCTTCCCGATTATGTTTCATATCCTTATATTCACTACCAGGGATTGCTTCTAAAATAGTTCTAGGTTCTTCATAAAGATTACTCCAACGACCTAAGTGACAGGAGTCGTGATAGGTGATCGTTTTAGGGATTTCATGAGTCATCTCTAATTCACCGTTTTCTATCTTTTCCGCCATATAGTCTGTGACGTGTTGAGTTTCTATATCCCATTCTAATCCTAACATTTCTGCGAATTCAGGATAGAAGTCATTAAATGAGGCGAAGCAGCCTGGACAAGATAAGATTAATTTTTCTACACCTCGTTCTTTAAATAATTCAATATTTGATTTGATTTTGGCTCCTAATTCATCATAATAGCCACCTAGACCGAGATAGAGTCCACAACAGGTTTCATCTTCACCAAAGTATACAAAGTCTTCATCAACTTCATTTAATACTTTAGTTACATTATGAGCCATATCATCCATAACATAAGAGGCCCAACAACCGGCCCAGTAAGCAACTTTACCTTCATCTTTATATTCTACATCATCGGCCATCCAAGCTCCACGGTTTGTATTATCGATAGCCCAGAAGTTTTCTTCATTCATTACGTTATCTCGTAATATATCTAAGCTAGAAATTTCATAGCCTTTATCTTGATATAGAATAGGGCGGATAGCTAACCAGTGATGTACTAAATGAATATTAGTTTGGCAGATTTCATCACAACGTTTACAAGTAGTACAGTGGAATAATTTATGAGCTACATCTTCATCTAAGTTAATCTTACCTTTAATATGTTGCTGCAAGAGGAACCATTTACCTCGTGGTGAATTACTTTCCCAAGGATCAGCAGCAAAGACAGTACATACTGAACGACAGAATCCACATTGAGCACAGCCAAAGGTGTCTTTAGCCATATCTGCAGGAATATCATACCCTTCAAAATCTTTAGGTTTATTTTTAACGAATAATTTACCGGCCATACCATAAATGAAAGTACCAAGTTTAGCAGTCTTCATAGCTGTCTTTAATAATTTGACTGGAGAATTTTTATCTAGTGTACCTGGGATAATTTTACCGGGGTTAAAGATGCCATTAGGATCTACTGTCTGTTTATAATCCCAGACTTCATTTAATCGTTTTTTGCCGTAAAATTCTTCTGCTTCAGCGGTAAAGTAAAGACCGATAGAATAGTTTTCTCCTCCTAATTTTTTAGCTTCATCCATGATAACTAAAGAGGAGGTATAAGCTAATGGGAACATAACTTTCTTTCGTTCATCAGAGAGAACAAAACTTAATAAAGTAACTTTATCAGGCCCGACCATGAATCCTTCTAGAGCAACTTCTTCACCATACTTTTTCTTAACTCTATTAATAAATTCAGCTAAATTTTCTAAAGGTACAATGGATTCACTGGCAACTAAAGAAGGGCCTAGTTTTTTAAAGCTCATAGGGTAGAATCTTTCTTCCCATTCTTTAAATGAGAGCTCTTCATTTAATAAGGAACCATTATTATCTTCAATGATTTCTGATAATTCCTCTTTATATTCATCAGCGATATTATCTGGAAGTACAAAGGTACCCATATACTTTTCAGGAACCAAATATTCATTTGCAGCTTTTTGTTTCCAAGCAATATGTTCAGAAGTAGCCAGATTTAAAGTCCAAAGAGGGATATCTGCTTCTTGAATATCCATAATAGCATTTGCTAAATCTTCAATGGTACCAAAGGTTCCTACCATAGGGTAGTTATTAACCTTTTCTCGTACTTTGATAGTAGCCTCTACAATGAAACCAGTAATTCCTTCTAAGGAGCAGACTAGGTCTAATTTATCTCCTGAAAATTCTTTAATTTCTCCTTGAGGTGTAACTACTTTTAAGGAAATTATATTATCTTTAATAAACCCATATTCGTAACTTCCGATTCCAGAACCACCTTCAGCAATCCAACCACCAACAGTAGCTCCAGGAGCACTAGTAGGATATAGCCTTAAAGCAAGGTCGTGTTGATACAGATAATCTTCTAGCTCCTGCCATAAGACGCCAGCTTCTACTGTAACAGTTTTACCTTCGTTATCTACATTTATAATCCTTTGCATTCTAGTGAAGTCTACTACGATTCCTTTCTTAGTAGGAATAGCTCCACCGTAACCACTAGTGCCTGCACCTCTAGGAATTAAAGGGATATCTTTTGTTTGGGCTAGCTTTACAATCTGTTGAACCTCTTCAATAGTTTGAGGCTGTACTACTCCATCTGGAATAGAATCAATAATAGCCTCAATGGCATCAGGGAGTGTGCCCATATCATGGCTATATACGACTCTTTCAATTTGGTCAAACTTTACTCTGTCATTGAAAATAGATTCAAGATTATTCTTAACATCACTTGTTAACATTTTAAAACCTCCTTATTATTTTAAAAAGTCAAATCTTACATACCTAGTAGTTACTATTCAAGGTCATAGTAAAAGCTAATTTCTCTATATGTAAACAAAAGTCCAAAAATATAGATATAGAGAATATTCAATTCTTGATATAAGGGGGTTCCATTCATCATAAAATTAAATTTCTCTATATATAAAAAGGGTCTTAAAAAATATAAATATACATCATTAGGAACTTCTAAACGAATAGGAGCAAAATTGAGTAGACATTTAATATTATGTTCTACTAATTGGTTAGTAACGATTTCCTCCTTTCTGGTTTAGATTGAGTAGTTATTGATTAATGTTAAACATAATTGTTCTATATATAAAAATGATAATAAATAATATAAACTATTAGTCAAATGAATTAATAGTTATATATTGATATTTCAAGAATAATATGTTTATTCCTTCTTTTTAGTGAAATTATTTTGTACTATTGTTAAAAAAGCAGGGTAAAAAAGAACCAATATCAATTAGATATTGATCCATTTGCTCTATTCTAATAGCATATCTCGATTTCTTCTAAAGAATTGAATATGATTTAAGATGTATTTTAGTTCACCTTTATTAAAATCACGTACAGCCCTTAGAACACTTTGAATGCGAGGATCACCTAGCATCTGTCTTACTTCTGGTGATAAAGAAGATAATAAATCTTCTATATCTTCTTGTTCTAATAGAAAGTAACAGATTGAAGTTCCTAAAGTTTCAGCTATGTTTTCTAGAGATTCTACTGAAGGTAAAGTTTGCTGATTTTCTATTTGACTAATCAATCCTGAAGAAAGATTAGATTTTTCAGCTAATGCGGTAACTGTCATTCCTCGAGTTTCACGTACTTTTTTGATTCGTTTTCCTACTTGTAATTGGTCAGTACTTTTGCCTAAAAAATATCTAACAGTTACATCAAGAGCATTAGCTAGGACTTCCATGGTGTCTAAATCTGGTTGTGCTTCATTATCTTCAATTTTAATTAATTCTTCTTTGTCAATATCAGTTAAACTAGCCATTTCTGCCAGTGAAAGACCACGACCTTCTCTAATTAATTTAAGCTTATCACCTACTCTTTGTCCTTCGGATTCATCACTAAATAGATAAGTAATAGGTATATTTAAAGTATCAGCAACTTGTTTTATAGTAGTTAAAGAAGGTTTTTTAATATTACGTTCAATAGCACTTAAGAATGAGTAGGAGATACCTATCTGTTTAGATAACTCTTTTAATGTTAGACCTCGTTCTTTACGAAAGTCTCTAATTCTTTTACCTAAAGTCATTTATGTATGCAACTCCTTAAAGTTTATATTTATCCACTATATATTATATATGGTAGCATGACTTCCTACATCTGTCAAATCATGTACTATAGGTCTCTTAAATAATGAGTGTTAAATTTTATAATTAAATGTAGAGATTACATTTAGTAAGGAGATGTAGAAAATGCTCAACTTATCCACAAATCCTCTGGAAAACCTGTGGACAATGTGGATAACCATGTGAATAACCCTCTATATGTGTAAGTATCTGTGGATAACATTGTGGAATAAACCACAATGTTGTGGATTTGCTAGAACTTACATTCAACATTCAAAAATATCTATGCTATAATTGGAACTAACTTATGTAAGGGAGAGGCAATACAAATTTTATAAAGAAGGTGTGAGAATTAATTATGAAAGGAAGAAGATTTATAGCTGCATTATTAATTATCTTCCTATTGGTACCAAGTTTTGTTGGGATATTTTGGACAAGCAATGCTTATGCTTTTGCTGGTTTAGATAGTCTACAATTAAATAATGATGGAGTTTATTCAATTTTAAAAGGATTAGGTATGTTATTCCTTTTAAATAAGTTGATTGATGACGATGATGACTCTAGTCCAGTTCCATCAACAGGATCTAATGATAATACTAATTTGAATGATCAAGATTCACCTACGCAACAAGAGCCTCAGCCAACAACTAAGACGCCCCAGCCTACTAATAATGATTCAGTAGATATTGTTGAGGAGGAACCGCCGACTACTGATGGATCTAATACTGATTGGACAGAGATGCAAGTGAATGGTTTAACAGTTGCTGAACAGAAGATGTTGAATCTGTTAAATCAAGAAAGAACTAAACGAGGGTTACAACCTTTACAAGCTGATTTGGAATTAGTAAAGGTGGCTAGAGCTAAGAGTCAAGATATGATAGAGAATAATTATTTTGCCCATCAATCTCCAACGTATGGCTCTCCATTTGATATGATGCAAGCACTTAATATTAATTATACTTTTGCTGGAGAGAATATTGCTGGAGCATCAACAGTAGAACAAGCCCATCAAGCATTAATGAATAGTGAAGGGCATAGAGAGAATATTTTACGTCCTCGTTTTACCCATGTTGGAATCGGAATTATTGATGGAGGACCTTATGGAATAATGTTTTCTCAAGAATTTATAGACGTAAATTAGTCAAGGACTTATTGGAATATTATATAATCTAATTAAATTCAGAAAGGGGATTATTTATGTCGAGGAAATTTACTACTAAATTAGCTACAATTTTAGTATTGGCTTTATTGGTGACATCTGTACCTTTAGTACAAGCAGAAGCTGCTACAATTCTTGAGTACAGGATGCATGGAGAGAAGGTAACAACTTTACAACAAACTTTAAAAGATGAAGGATATAATCCAGGACCAGTAAATAGTTACTTTGGTTATCTTACTAAAAAGGCTGTAAGAGCTTTTCAAGAAAATAATGATTTAAGAGCAACTGGTGAAGTAGACCAACAGACATGGGATTTATTAGTTGGAGATAGTTCAAAGCAGACACCTCCAAGTGATAATTCTAACAATAACAATGATAATAGTACAGATCAGAATGATAATTCAAACCAAGATGATAATCTAGGAAATGAAGCTGGAGATAGTACAAAGATTATCGTAGAATATAGAGATAGAGGAGATAAAGTAGACAAACTACAAGCAAGATTAGAGAAATTAGGTTATGATCCAGGTTCAATTAAAGGCTACTTTGCTTATATGACTAAGAGAGCAGTTAAAGAATTTCAAAGAGATAATGACTTAAGTGCAACAGGAGATGTAGATGAAGTTACTTGGAATCTATTAAAATCTAAGTCTGGTCAAGTAGACACACCAAGTAATGGTTCTGATAATGATTCTACTCCAGAACAGCCACCGACAAATGATAATTCTAATGATAACAATAATACAGATCAAACTGATAATTCAAATCAAGATAGTAATACAGGGAATGAAACAGGAAGCAGCACAAAGATTATCGTAGAGTATAGAGATAGAGGAGATAAAGTAGATGAGCTACAAGCAAGATTAGAGAAATTAGGTTATGACCCGGGTTCAATTGAAGGTTACTTTGCTTATATGACTAAGCGAGCAGTTAAAGAATTCCAAAGAGATAATGACTTAAGAGCAACAGGAGATGTAGATGAAGCTACTTGGAATCTATTAAAGTCTAAGTCTGGTCGTCTAGATGTACCAAGTAATGACACACCTAATAATGATCAAGATTCTAATGTAGGTGGAACAACACCAGAGCCTACTCCACAACCAACAACACCTGAAGTAAGTCAGGTAACTGCTGAGGAAAGACAGATGTTAAATTTAGTTAATGAAGAGCGAGCTAAGCGAGGATTAGATCCTTTAAAGTTTGATATGAGATTAGTAAAATTAGCTCGTAAAAAAAGTAGAGATATGATTCAAAATAATTATTTTGGTCATAAATCTCCAACTTACGGTTCTCCATTTGCTATGCTTAAATCAGCCGGAATTAATTATAGAACAGCGGGTGAGAATTTAGCAGGAAATTCATCAGTGACGAAAGCTCATAAAGCATTAATGAATAGTGATGGACATCGTCGTAATATCTTGAAGTCTGGATATACTGAGGTAGGAATTGGAATTGTTGATGGAGGTCCTTATGGAAAGATGTTTACCCAACTATTTATGGATGAGTTTTAATTTAATTTAAGATTTAGAATAAAGGGACGGCATTTGCCGTCTCTTTTTGTTGTTTATAGATTTTAATATATGAAGAACGAAATAAAAACTTATACATATACATATATCATAAAACATGATAAAGGAGGTTAAAGTAGTGGATGGATTATCAACAGCTAGAGAAATTCTCAGCCGAGAAAGAAGACTTCTATCTTTATACAGAGAATTAGATTCTCAAGTTACAGATCCTGATTTAAATGATATGATTGATCAATTAATAGAATGTCAGATGAATCAGATTGATAGATTAAATGAATTAATAGAAGAACTGGAAGAACCTCCAGTTCCAGATGTTAGGTTGGCTCAACATGTTGTGCAATCAGGAGAAACGTTATTTATACTTGCTCAAGAGTATAATACAACTGTGGCTACTCTATTAAGGCTAAATCCAGATATCGAAGATCCAGATGAAATTCAAGCAGGTTTGGTAATTAATTTACCAATTCTTCTACCACCACCACCAGATTGTTTCTTTGAATATACAGTGGAATCAGGAGATACCTTATTTGAAATAGCTCAAAGATTTAACACAACTGTCAATGATCTAGTATTCTTTAATAGTATCAGAAATCCAGATTTAATATTCCCAGGTAGAATATTAATTGTTCCTTGTCCAGGGCCAGGAGCTGGAGAATTAGACTTTGAAACTATTGATAGAAATAATACAGTTAACTATAGAGGTTCAATTGAAGATAGATTCTTTGGAGCAACTACTAGAACACAATTAAGGAGAAGATTAGCCCAATTCGATATTCCAGTACCAGATGTTGATTTTACAGAGAATATAGTTATTGGAGGAATTGAATATGATATTGAAGAATTAACCCTTGACGATATGAGTATTAGAGTAGAAGTAGAGCGTAAAAGAAGAGGCTATCATTTAATTACAGTACCAAAAGATCAGTTTGATGAAACAGGAAATTATGAATTAGAGTTTGCAACTGATGGGTTGGTTTTAGATACTGATAGAATCAGAATTAGTTTTTAGTTAAAATTGTATCTTCCTTCAAAGGTATGTAGGATAATTCCTGCATACCTTTTTATTTTAAGTATAGTGCAGAGATAAGAATTATTAAATTAAAATCACATAATTTTATAATCTGAATATTATAAAATAGTAGAATGGATATAAGGGGGGCTAATAATGGCTGAGAAGAGAAATAACAATAACAAGAAGAGTAAATCTGATGGAAAGAAGAATAGCTTAGCTCCTAAAGAGATTAAAAGAATAATCAAATTTAAGAAGTAGTACACACACACTTTTAACTATCTTTCATATAATATAATAAATTACTGGATAGGAAGGAGGAGAAGTAGGTCTAAGTTGTTTAGTATGGTAATGAAGTTAGCTAACTTAGGTTAAAAGGATCATAAAAAATAGAAGGAGGGATTTTTATGTATACAAGTCACTTAAAGAATTTACGAGTAATTGGAGAAGAGATAATGCAGATAGTAGAAGGAGCTAGAGTAGATCTTACAGCAGTAACTCCAGGGAATGTTGAAGCTGTAGCAATAGCTGATGTTCTATTAGAAGTAGATAATGTTACTGAGCATATCTTCAGAAATAAGGTAGTTAAGCAGGGAGATCTTATTGTTAATATAATCTTTAAAGGTTCAGATGGAGTAATGTATCATGCAACTGTTGCACTTCCATTTGAAGAGGAGGTAGAAATTGGAGGTATAGTACCTGGTATTAAGATTAATGGTCAAGTAAGAGTACCTGTACAGGATGCTGAAGATACTACTTTAGATATTCAGAATTATATTTTAGAATTAGATGCTGATGCTACTCCAATGGATATGGATTGTGATGGTTTATTTGACACAGTACATGTAAAAGCCTTAGCTAGGATATTAGTTAAAGTGTCTCGTTGGGAGCAAATGGATGTCTTTGTTAACGGACGAGACGGTGTATTCAGATTCTCAGGAAGAGATTGTTAGAGTACCTATCAGAATAGAACCATCATTAATTTAGGTGGCAGGTGCTGTTTATTTAGCACCTGCATTTAACTCTAGAATCGAGATTTACCCATCTGAGAATGAAAGATACATTCTATCTAAAATTGAATAAAATGAATTTAAAATATAAGTAAAGGAGGGATTTTAATGGCAATTGATAATAGCCATAAAGTAAAAAGAGCTACTGTTCAACAGATTGATTTACCAGTACCAGCTCAAAAGATTAGAAATATTGATGCTGAAGTACGAGATGTAACCTATGAGGTAATCGAAGATAAAATAATTATTCAAGGTGTAATTCATAAACAGATATTTTTTGTAGGAGTTGATGATGTAGTATATCATCGAGCAGAAGATTTAAACTTCAGTACTTTTATAGATGTACCTGGGGCTGAGCCAGGAATGGAAGCACAGATTCATACTATGATTGAACACATTAGCTTTGAACTTTCAGCAGACGGTACAGAACTGCATCAAAAAGTTGTTTTAGAAGTCTTTGTAAAGATAACAGACTTCATTCAGATACAGTTAGAAGAAGGAAACTTAGGTCCATATGTATTAGAAACAGTAATTGGTGAGGGAACAACACAAGAAATAGTTTCCAACGATTTTGAACTTCAAATTCCAGCACAAAAAATTACAGAGGTAGCTGCTGAAATTAGAGATTTACAGACTGAAGTGATTCAAGATAAGGTAATTATTCAAGGAACACTTCATAAACAGATATTCTTTGTTGGTCAAGATGATGTTAATTATCACCAAGCTGAAAATATAGATTTTAGTACTTTCGTTGATATCCCAGGAGTGACTGAGGATTCAAATGTCCAGGTTCACCCAACAATTGAAGATGTTCAGCGAAGCTTAAGTCCTGATGGAACAATACTATCTCAGGATGTAATAATAGAATTCTTTGTTAAGGCTACAGAAACTCAACAAATTAATGTAGCTTCGGAGCCGGAAGGTTTCTTATTAAAGCTAGATAGAATCATTAATACTAATGAAACTCAGACAATGGATGTTAGAGACGTTACTTTAAATCTACCTGCTCTAAAGGTTTCGCAAGTAGATACTGTATTACAAGATTTAGATATTACTGTAATTCCTGATAAAGTAATCATACAAGGGGTGATTGATAAGCAGATCTTCTTTGTAGGTTTAGATGATGGGGTAGAGCATCATCAAGCAGAAGAAGTACCATTTAGCACTTTTGTAGATGTTCCAGGAGCACAACCAGGTATGGATGCTACTGTAGAAACTGAAGTAGAACTTGCCCAAGTAGAATTAATGGATGATCAGACAACTGTACATGAAAAGGTGGTTGTTAGATTAATAGTTACTGTAACTGAGGAAGAACAAGTTAGTGTGGCTACCGATGGAGATGGACCATTAATCAAAACTAGGCAAGTAATTAGTGAAGGTACTAAACAAATAATAGTACAACCGCCGTCACCGCCAACACCACCACAACCACCTGTCGCAGGAGTGGAGGTTGATAGAGTATTAATTAAAGAAATCACTGGTGAATCAGCTTCTGAACAAGTGTTAGTTGAACAGGAGATTGAATTATGCCCAGATGCTGAGGTAGTAAATTCAGTTACTGGTGAAGTAATTCCTGAAACTTTAAACTTTGCAAATATAGATGGTGAATTTCTAGTAGAAGGTATAGTAGAGAAACAAGTTCAGTATTTTGATGGTAGTATGACTAGAAATTTAACTGAAGAAGTAGGTTTTCAAGTAATAGTACCATTCCCAGATGTAGACCCTACTGATGATATAGAAGCAGATGCTGTTGTTGAAAATATTAGCTTTCAGTTAAGAGACGACGGTTGCACATTATTTCAAGCTGTTACTGTAGAAGCAACAGTTACTGCCGGAACCAGTAGACAGTTAGAAGTAGTTACAGATGTAATAGGTACTGGAGAAGCTGCAGGTATGGTCACAACTGAGACTATAGAAGTTATTACTCAACAAGTATTAGCAGAGGGGGTAGCATTTCCAGAATTACAGAATACCATTGATTTAACTCCAGCTGCTACTGAAATAATCGATATTGCAGCTACAATTGAAGATGTCACATTTGAGTTAGATTTTGCAGGTGAAGATGATCAAGTTACTGTAAACGGTACTATTATTAAAGAAATTACCTATGCAACTAATGGTGATGAAATAACAACAACTGAACAGATTCCATTTACTGTTACAGTAGATATTACAGAAATCAATCCTAATATAGAGTTAGAGCCTGACATGGACTTAAATATTCAGGTTCATCCTCGAGTTGATGATATCTCATTTGTATTAAATGAAACTGGAGACCAATTGACCCAAACAATAGTTCTTGAAGTTTTTGTTAAGGTGACAGAGACTGTAGAGTTGACAGTAGTAACTGATGTAATTGGAGGAGAGCAATTCATTGATGAAATTATAACAGAAGAAGTTATATTAGATGTAGTAGGTGATGGTCAAGGTCCAATACCTGTTGAAGTTGTAATTGATGTAATTTAATCTTCTATTAAATAATATGACCGGGATAAGTTAAATATTACTTATTCCGGTTGAATTTATTCACAACATAGTTTCTAATAGAATATAATACGGGTAAAGATAGAGGTTTGGGAGGAGGAATCTAAATGTTCGAGATATTGTTAGGTATTGCTATAGGGGTAGTACTAATGACTTTTTTATTGATAAATTATGTTCAGCTTACAATTGAAAATTTAGATTTTGCTAAAAATTATTATAGCTTTAAAAGAAGCTCCCCTTTTGTGCAAGTAGATGATGAAAAGGTAGAGCGTTGGGAGCAAAAGTATGTTACTCTCTTTGCTGATCCACCAGAGAATGAGTGATTAGCCCTAAACCGTTTACAGTTGGCATAATTAAATAGTCGCTAAGGTTAGCGAAACCGAGATAAGGAAAAAAATTCCTATCTCGGTTAATTTTTTATTCACACTTTTTTAATCCTTATCATACTATGTAAAGAAAGGAAATTAAATTTTGTTAGGGTAAATATAGACAATTTTAATAAAGAAGAATGAATTTATATTAATAGGAGGGAGTGATCAGGCGAGATTAAACTTTCTCAGTATAAGAAGTACAGAACTAGTCTGCTTCTAATTTAAGAGGATAGGAATTATAAACACTTATGTGAGTAGTCAAATGGTGGTGTTGGTTTTAAGGTTAAATGTTTATTTTAATATTAGAGGAGGGTAAATATGATTGAGGCAACTGGAATTGAGTTACTTAAGCTTCCGGTTTTGGTTGGAGAAGGTAATGTACAGGAAATGCTAGTCAGTGACCTTGAGTTAGATTTTCCAGCTCAAAAGATTAGACATATAGATGCCTATATTACTGATCTTAGTTGCGAGGTAATTAGAAATAAAGTTATTATCCAAGGTGTTGTACATAAACAAATTTTTTATGTTACACAAGATAATGTAGTTCAACACCAAGCAGAGGATCTTCCATTTAGTCTTTTTGCTGATGTTCCTGGTGCACAACCAGGTATGGAAGTAGAGTTAAACCCTATTATTGAAGATATTAAGGTTGAATTATTAGCAGGAGGTAACATTTTACATCAAAAAGTGATTATTTCTATTGATGTATTGGCCGAAGAGATTCAGCAGTTATTTGTAGAGGTTGGTAATGGTCCATTAGTTGTGGTAGATAGAGTTATTGGTGAAAATGATAGCCAGAGCATGGTTGAAACCACTTTTCAGTTAGATATTCCGGCTATTAAAATAATTGATATCGTAGCCGAATTACAGGATGTGAGTACAGAAGTAATCGATAATAAAGTAATTATTCAAGGAACTTTACATAAACAGATATTCTTTGTTGGGCAGGATAATGTGGAGTATCATCGTGAAGAGAATGTGCCTTTTAGTCATTTTATAGACTTACCAGGAGCACAGCCAGGTATGAATGTGCAGGTTCATCCTAAGATTGAATATATTAAGAAAGAGTTAGATGAAGCGGGAGTAGAATTATTGCAAAAGACAGTTATTAATTTCTTTGTCAAGGTAACCGAAGAAGTTCAATTACAGGTTAATTTAGATAATAACGGTAAATTAGTTAGGTTACCTGAAGTAATTAATGAAAATACTAAACAAGTTTTACAAGAAAGCACCGCTGCTTTAGATATTCCTGCTATTAAGGTTAAGGATATAGATGTAAGTATAATAGATATAGAGACTCAGGTAGTCAGCGATAAAGTTATTGTGCAGGGAGTTATTCATAAGCAGATATACTTCATTGGCCAGGATAATGTAGAATATCATCAAAGAGAGGATGTACCTTTCAGTACGTTCCTTGATCTACCAGGTGCTTCTCCAGATAATACCGGTGCCCTTGTAGATATTGATGTAGAGTTTGTCAAACCAATCTTAAATGAAACCGGAGAAGAATTAACTCAAAAAGTAGTATTAGAAGTCTTTGTAAAAGCATTTCAGGATCCGCCGGCTGTTCGTCAAATTGCTATAGTTTCTACGCCAGCTAATGAAGCCATAGTTCCTACTCCAAAATGTGACGTTAATTATGATAGGGATAATGAAAATAATAATGATAATGGAGACGATTAAAAGAATAAATAGCAGGTGTCTTAGATAAGATACCTGCTATTTCATTCATTAGACTAAATAGTAATAGAGAAAGGATTTTATGAATATGATACATATGAGTCATATTTAAACTTTGTATTGAAGATAGTAGATAAGTTCTATAATTTAGGAGGAAATTGGCAATGAGTGATGGGCTGTATCTTTATTGTATTTTAAATTCTCCAAAAGAATTTAAAATTAATTTATTAGGTATAGATGGTTTGCATCAACCATATGTAATTCCCTATCAAGAAGTAGGAATCTTAGTTAGTAAGATTTCATTAAATGATTTTAGTCAACGGGAATTAGAGAGAAAAATTAGAAATTTAGAATGGTTATATGAAAAAGCTAATCGTCATGAAATGATTGTAGAAGAGGCTATGGAGTGGACATCAGTAATACCTATTATTTTTGGGACTATATTTGAAGAAGAGACTACTTTAAAAAAGTCTATTCACCGATCATTACCAGAAATTAAAAAGACATTTAAAGTGATTAAAGGTCATGAAGAATGGGGGTTAAAGTTATATTGTGATTTTTTAGAGTTAAGAGATAACCTAGTTAATTTAAGCTCAGAAGTAAAAAAGATTGAGGAGCGATTACATAATAGTAATGAAGAGACAGCTAATTTTTTAAAACGAAGGTTAGAGATGGAATTAGATAATAGATTAGAAGATAAAGCATTAGAAGTAATGGAAGAGATTTATGAATCACTGGCAACTATAGCAACTAAATCTCAATTAAATGAATTATTAGAAGTAGAGATAATAGATGATGATAAGCCTATGATTTTAAACTCTGTTTATTTAGTTAAGAAAGATGATCTATCTAGTTTTATATTTAGATTAAAAGAATTAGAAGATAAATATTCTGGTTTTGGCTTCTATTTTTACTATTCAGGACCTTGGCCGCCTTATAACTTTTCTCATCTGGAATTTAATGATTCTTAATTAAAAATAAGATACTTAATCCTCTTAGATATTTAAAGGAATATTTAAGAGGTTTTTAATTTTAGTTATTTTTAGTAGAGTTTTAGCATAAAGTTTAATAAGGCTGGGGGTAGAGATCATGAAGCAAGGAGGGAAAATAGATAATGTAACTCACACTAAACGAGAGTATACATTTCAAATCACAGAAGAAATTAACTTGCCAGAATCACTTCTTCAAGTACAAGACTTTGTAATTAAATTAAAAAAATTTAATTCGATGTGCTGCCAAGATAAACTATTAATAGAAGGTGAGTTAACAGAAAAAGTCATCTATCAGTCAAAAGCAAATGCTAAAGAAACTAAAATTGAAAAACCTACTTTTAAATATTTTTTAGATATTTCTAATTTGAGTTTAGATCTAGATTATAAATTGGATTTAGAAATAAAGCAATTTAAATATAAACTTAAAGATAATAATGATAAAGAACAAATCCTAGCCGCTGATATAGAATTTGAACTAAAGTTAATAATCTTTGAATTAGAACCCTCCAGTTTAAAGGTTAAAAATATTAATTCATTAGATGCTTCCTCTATTAAGCAATCTAATTATTTAAAAGCTCGGCGTTTAATTTTAAATAAGGTATTAGCTGAAGAAGTTGCTAAAATTTTAATTAGACAAGAATTAGACTTAAGAGATGAAGTAGAAAAGGTTTTTGATTTAAATACAAAATTGATTAATGTTAATGGAGAAGCGATTAATAAAAAAGTTTTAATTAGTGGTATAATCTGTTATCAGGTATTAGCTTTGACTAAGCGAGGAGAAGTAAAGTATTTAGAAGTTAATAAAAGTTTTAAAGAGACTATTTCTTTTAAGAATATTGGATTAGATGCTGAATTACAGATTCAGAGTAAAGTTAAAGATTTAGAATTTGCTGAAGAAAATGGCAAATTGAAGTTAGTAATGGTAATTCAAGTTAGTATTACTGCTTTACAAGCAGTGGAAGTTAGTCTTTATATCAATCCTACTGGACAATACGGAGAACTGATTAAAGCTAAAGAAGAAATAAATAATTTAGAGGAAGAGTGGATGTTAGAAGAAGAATTGGGGATGACAGAACCATATCAAAAATTAATAGAAATCAAAGGAGAAGTAACTGCCTCTAAAACAGAATTAGTGACTGATAAGATAATTATTAGTGGACAACTACTTTATGAATTATTCTATATAGATCAAAATGGACAAGAAAAGATTAAAACTTTTAATTCTAATTTTTATAAATTACTAAATTTAAAAGGAGCTAAGAAGGGGTTAGAATTGGACTACCAATTATCTGTAAGTGATCTACAAGCAAATTTGACGAAGGGTGAATTGTATATAAAAGTCTTCCTTAAATTCATAGGAGGACTGAACAGGGAATTAATTATTCAGGCAGTAACTAACCAGTATAAAGGTTTAAAACAGAGTACTTGGGATTACTTTTTAGTAGATAGAGTTTTAAAAGTAGATCATGAGGAAGTCTTAGTGCCATCAGAAAATTATTTAACTAGATATGCCAAACAAATTAAGGAAGTCAAGATCCAAATTCTTAAATCAAAGTCTAAATTGTTAGCTGATAGCTTCTTATTTAGTTGTAAGTTAAAATATTTCATTAATTTTATAGACCAGAATAATGTTGAACAAGAGATAACTAGTATAGAAGATGTTTATCAATTATTTACTACAAAAATAAATAATAAAGAGGCTAATATAGAATTAGCCTCAAAGTTGAAATATATTGATTATGAACTGAATGATTCAGGTGAAAAACTAATATTAAAAACAGTATTAGATTGTAATTATAAAATATTAGAAAGAGTACAACTACCAATATTAGTTAAGAAAATTAATTCTTCAAAGTGAAATGCTTTGTAGCTAGTTCCTTACCTGTTTGGTTATAAATGGCGAAATATAGTCGTTCTTTATAAAAGTAAGTTGTTTTAATTTTAAATATATGTACAGGATTTCTATTAGACGAAGTAATCATAGTTACTTTATATCCTCGATATTTAATATCTTCTATTTGACTATTAAAAGTGATAAGTAAGAGTTCATCATCTTGTAATTGATCAATTCTTGAAGTAGGAATATGATACTTATCAATTATTTCTACTGCTTTTTTCAGATTAGAGAATACATATATTTTTGATTCATTTGATTGAAAAGGATAATTCCAATCTTTGGTTATCTTTATATTTCGAAAATGAATAGGGATATATTCTACTGCTGGATGAGGAAAGATTTTTTTTGAATATCCAAAGGGCATTTAAGTCACCTCCACAAATTTATAAATTTAATTAATATACTATTTAAATGTATATCACTAATTTATTTTATGATAAATAAAGAAGAATGTGACTAAAAAGTGTTATTTGGAAAAAAATTCATAAGAGAAATTGTACACATTTGAGTTTTGGATGCATATAGTATAATTGAAAGGTTTAAGTATATTTTGAAAGGAGGACAAAGAGATGGCAATTAATTTTAAAGAAGAAACCGTTAGGGTAGAATATGTAATAGGAGAAGATACAGTTAGAGAATCCGTTACTGAAGAGTTAGTAGTTCCAGATCCTAAACCTGATATCGAAAGAGTACTAGAAGTAACTGCTGAAGCTAATGAAGTAGATACTTTAATTGAAGATGGAGGTGTAGATTTAACCGGGGAGATAGAGGTAGGCGTACTTTATGTAGCTGACATTGAAGACCCTGAAGAACCACAACAGCCAGTACATTTTTTTGAAGGAATAATAACTTTTGATAACTTTGTTGATATTCCAGGTTCTGAAGCAGGCATGCATGTTATAACTGATGTAAGAGTTATTAGAACAAGTTATGATTTAATTGATGAAAGAACAGTGAGAGTGACAGTTACTATTAAGAAGTTTGTCAAAGTAGTAGAATTTAGACAGGTTACAGTAATTACTGAGGTTTTAGGTTTAGAAGATGGTATTGTTGAAGAAGAGTTACTAAGATTAAATGATGTAGTAGGTGAAAATACAGTTAAATCGGTTGTCAAAGGAGAAATAGATGTTCCACCACAGAAGCCGCCGATAGAACGAGTTCTTAGAGCACAGGCAGAGGTTGAAGATAACCCTGAGGTTACAATTACTGAAGATGCAGTTATAGTAGAGGGAGATATTGATGTTGGTGTAGTTTATGTAGGTGATACAGCTGAAGGTGACCAACCAGTACATTTTGTAGAAGGAGCAATAGATTTCTCTAAGGTAATAGATATTCCAGGAGCTATGGTAGATGACATGTCAGCATTTGCTGATGTAACGGTTAAGAGAGTGACAGCTGAAGCAATAGATGAAGATACACTCAAAGTAGAGGTAGTCTTAGAAGTTTTTGTTAAGGTTACTGAACCGGTTCAGGTGACTGTTGTCGTCGATGTTGAAAGTGATAGAGTAGAAGTTGAAAGGGAGCTACTGAGAGTAGAAGAAGTAATTGGTGAAAATACTATGTCTGAAACAATAACTGATAATATTAATATACCACCAACTAAACCAGATGTAGAACAGGTTCTAGAGGCTAACGCTATGGTATTAGATATAGATAGTACAGTAGAAGAAGGAGGAGTGATGGTTGAAGGTGAAATTGAGGGTACAGCGCTTTATGTAGCTGATCTTGAAGACCCTGATGCACCACAGCAGCCTGTTCACTTTGTAGAAGATATTATTGATTTTGATAATTTTGTGCAAGTTACTGGTGCCGAAGATGGGATGAATGCTTATGCTAATGTTTCCATAAAGAGAGTTAGATCTAGTTTATTAAACCAGAGAACTATAGAATTAGTTATTGCTTTACGTAAATTTGTTAAAGTTGTTCAGTTTAGACAGTTAGAGATTGTAACAGATTTAGTGGTTGTATCTCCAGTTACTGAGTGTCCACCGTCATATGTAGTTTATGTTGTGCAGCCGGGGGATACGTTATATAAGATTGCTAAGCGTTATAATACTACTGTAGACGCTATTGTAGAGGCAAATGATATTCCAAATCCTGATCAGATTGATGTTGGCCAGAAATTATGTATTCCTAAGGGTATAATAAAACCTAAAGGATAATATAGTTTTGTATAATTTGTATTAACACCTATCAGTTAATTAACTGATAGGTGTTTTAATATTTTATAACTTTCACATTATCTTTATTTAAGCATAAAATATATAAAGTATGTTATTAAAGGGGGGATATTATGGACAATATAGCCGTTGATAATTTATTGCTTAGAGAACAAGTACGAGAAAGGTTTGTAAGAGAAATCATATTACCTCAAAATCGTCCAGGAGTAAAAAGAGTTTTAGAGACTAATGTAAGGTTGGAAAATATAGAAGCAGAACTTGTAGATAGTGGAGTTCAGATTAATGGAATCTTAAGGATTACGATTCTATATGTTCCAGAAGATGATTTATCGGATATTGAAACTATTGAAAAAAGATTAAGCTTTAGTCGAGTAATTGAGACAGATTTACCAAGTAGGATTGCAGAAATAGACCCTGCACTTTTTGTTCAAGGTGCAGAGATTGTGATTGTAAACCCTCATACATTAAGATTAACAGTAGTAGTGGTAGGTAGAATAAATTTTATTGAAATAGATGAAATTGAGCTTTTTGATGATGATGAAATTAAAATCATTAGAGACCGATTTGATGTTGATGAAGTAGTAGGTGAGCGAAGAGTGACTAGAGAAGTAGATAGATTAGTAGAATTATCAGCTAATCAACCAGGAATTGAACGAATAATAAATATTCAGAGTATAATTAGATTAATCAATACTCGTGTTAGTAAAAATCAAGTTGAAGTACAAGCAGAAATAAGAAGTCAGATTCTATATCGAACTACTCAAGGTGGTACTAGGAGTCTAAATATTACTACTCCATTTACTGAAAGGATTAAAATTCAAGGTGCTAGACGTGGAATGAAAGCTTTTGTTGAATTAGATATTATAGATCAAGATTATAGAGTAGTCGATCCAAAAACTTTAAAAATTAATTATGAGGTCGAAATTAAAGTATTAGTCTTAGATAGAGGCCAGATAGAATTACCAATAGATATAGATGGAGAATTTTTCCCTAGACGTGATGTTATCTTAGTCGAAAGGATTGTAGCTAGGAAGCAGACTAGGGTTCAAGTTCAAGACACAATAGAAGTTCCAGATCCAGGGGCTAGTAGAGTAGTAAGAGTCACTGCAGATCTTTCTAATCAATCTATAGAAGTTGACGCCGATTCAGAAGGAGTATTTATTTCCGGGGATGTAGATGTGAATGTTTTATATGTGGCTAATCAACCTGATCAACCGGTCTTTTTTGTAGGAGACACCTTGTTTTTTGATGAATTTATTCCCGTTTCAATTCCAAGAGGTGCAGAAAGGATCAAAGTATATCCAGAAGTTAGAATAGTTAGAGCCGAAGGAGAGGTTTTAGATCCAAATAGAATTAGAGTAAAGGTATTATTAAGTATTGAGGTTTTAGTCACTGCTGTAGTAGAAGTGTCAGTGGTTAGAGGAATTACTACAGAGAGACCTCCAGCTCCAACTGAACATTCATCTGAAGGGCAAGTTTATATTGTTAAGTCTGGAGACACTCTCTATAAGATTTCACAAAGATTTGGAGTACCAATAGCTGAACTTGTTGCAGTTAATGATATTGTTAATCCAGATCAATTAAGTGTTGGTCAAAGATTAATTATTCCTGATTAAAATTTAAATTTCCATAATTAATGGTAAGATCATAGGGTTTCTCTTTAATTTATGGTATAGGAAATCATTTAATTTATTTCTGATTTTATACTTTATTTGAGACCATTCAGTAATATTTTCTTTTGAGATTTTTTCAAGAGTTTTAGAAACTTCTTTTTTAATCTCAGCTAATAGCTTTTGGGAGGTTCTCATATGGATAAAACCTCTAGAGATTATGTCGGGACCGGCTATTACCTTGCCGGTCTCGCCTTCAATAGTAATCATTATAATTACCATACCATCTTTAGCTAAAGTTTTACGGTCATTAAGCACAACGTTACCGACATCTCCAACTCCTAAACCATCAACTAATATTCGACCTGATTGCACTTCATCTGTTACTTTAGCTTCTTTAGCTGAAAGTTCTAATTTGACACCATTAGGAATAATAAAGATATTTTCTTCTGGGATCTTTAATTTCTTAGCTATTCTACCATGGTGATATAAATGTCTATATTCACCATGAACAGGGATAAAGTATTTAGGTTTAGTTAAATTTAACATCAATTTTAGTTCCTCTTGTTGAGCGTGTCCAGAGACATGAACATCTAATTCATTACCATAAGACACTTCAGCCCCTTTTTCCAAAAGTTGATTAATAGTATTGCTGACTGATAATTCGTTGCCAGGAATAGGGGTAGCAGAGATAAAGATAGTATCATTCTGGTTAATTTGGATATGTCTGTGGTCACCGCGGGAGATTCTAGTTAAAGCAGCCATAGGTTCTCCTTGACTGCCAGTCATTAGGATAACCACTTCGTTAGGATTTAAATTCTTAATTTTTCGCAATTCCATTAGCATATTAGGTGGTAAATCAATATAATTTAATCTTTTTGCAATTTCTATAGAATTAACCATACTCCTTCCAGTTACCGCTATCTTTCGATTTGTCTTTTTAGCAGCAGTAATTACTTGTTGAATTCGGTGAATATGAGAAGAGAAGGTAGCAACAATAATCCTACCCTCAGCCTCCATAAACTTATCTTCTAAGGCCTTACCTACAGTACTTTCTGAATCTGTATAACCGCTACGTTCAGCATTAGTACTATCAGACATTAAAGCTAATAAACCTTCTTCACCTAATTCAGCTAATTTGTAGAAATCAGTAATTTCATCGTTAATTGGAGTTTGGTCAATTTTAAAATCTCCTGTGTAAAGAATTTTACCAGCAGGAGTATTGAGAGATATAGCTACGGCGTCAGGAATACTATGATTAACATTAATAAATTCAGCTTCGAAGTTCCCTAATTCAACTTTATCTCTAGGTTTAATAATATTAATTTTTGTTGTTTTAAGTAGATTTTTTTCTTTTAATTTATTCTTAACGAATTCTATAGTTAATTTAGTACCGTAAATAGGGAGAGAGATTTCTGATAGAAGATAAGGTATTGCTCCAATATGGTCCAGATGTCCATGACTGAGTAATAATGCTTTCACCTTATCTCGATTTTCTTTTAAATAAGTCATATCTGGGATTACTAAATCAACACCAGGCATCTCATCAGTTGGAAACATAATACCTGCATCTAAAACTAAGATTTCATCAGAGTATTCTATTAAGATTAAATTATTGCCAATAACTCCTTTACCACCTAACTGTATGATACTTACTCTTTCATTATTTTTTGTCATCTTGAATGCACCTCTTTCACTTTATCCACACTATCCACAGTTTGTCCACAAGTAGTAACTCAGAAATTATACACAATTATAATCCTATAAAATGAACAATTACAGAAGTTATCCACACTATCCACAGAACAATCCACAAAATTGTTAACAAATCTTTGTGAATAATTTGTTTTATTTAGGAATTTTCAACTTTTGGCCCGGATAGATCATATTAGGGTCTTTAATCTGATTTAATTCGACCAATTGTGAAATTGAAATGTTATAATTTGTAGATATTTTATATAAAGTATCTCCTGACTTTACTGTATAAATAATGTGATTAGAATCAGGTTGTGGATTAATTTGTGAATTATCTTTAGGATTAATGGATTTTACACTTGAGATAATCTGAATTGGTGTCCCAACTTGAACTTGAGCATAAACTTCTTCTACATCTTTATTAAACATTCGGACACAGCCATGAGAGACTGATTGCCCTATTAGCCATGGTTGATTAGTTCCATGTATTCCATGTGTTTTCCAAGTGAATTGGATCCATCTTGATCCTAAAACTCCACCAGGATTTATTCGTTTAAGCAATACTTCAAAATTACCAGTAGGAGTAGGGGTTGAATTCTTTCCAACTGCAACGGGGTAATGCCCAATTAATTTATCATCTTCATATAGTTCTAAATAATGTTGTTTTGTATTGATAATAATCTTTTTATTATTAATATTATTCACCTCCTATTAGAAAATATGTAAATTTATAAAAAACAATCTATTAGTACATATAATATTATATGTACTAAATAATAGAACGTTATAATTTTTATAATTATGTTTAAAATAAAGTTTAGATAATAGAATGGAGGGGAATGAATGAATGAAAAGATAAGAGGCAGATTGTTAATTATAGGTGGTGCTGAAGATAAGAAAGGGGAATGTCAGATATTAAACAAGGTAGTTGAATTGTTGGATCATAAGCTTAGTAAATTAATTATTTTAACAACAGCTACTCGTTTTCCTGAAGAAGTAGGCAAAGAGTATCAAGAAATCTTTATGAATCTAGGGTTAAAAGAAGTTGAAGCAATTAATATTGAGTCAAGAGATAAGGCGGATGATACAGAAATTGTCAACAAAATTAAGAATTCTGCAGGGGTCTTCTTTACTGGTGGAGATCAATTAAGGATTACTAGCCTTTTAGGAGGTTCAAAAGTATTTGGTGCTCTTCATCAAATATATCGTCAAGGGAAATTGATTGCTGGTACTAGTGCTGGAGCAGCAGTTATGAGTGGCACTATGATTGTAAAAGGAGAAAGCGATGATACTCCTAAAAAATGTACTTTAAAGATGGCACCAGGCATGGGCTTGTTAGAAGAAGTGATTATAGATCAACATTTTGCTCAAAGAGGTAGGATTGGTAGATTATTATTAGCTATTGCTCAAAATCCTTATATGTTAGGGATAGGAATTGATGAGGATACAGCTATTTTAGTTAATTCAACCGGTCGATTTCGAGTAATAGGTAGCCAAACTGCAACTATTGTAGATGGAAGTCAGATTTCTCATACAAATGTTTCTGAATTGGAATCTAATCAACCTTTAGGTCTTTTAGATGTTAAGTTGCATGTTATACCAGCTGGATATGAATATGATCTTAAATCTAAACAAGTAATGATACCACAAGAAGACGACTTAGAGAATATCTAAAAGCAAAACATATATCGCTCAATGGGTCAAAGAGTATATGATTTTTAATAAATGGATAGAATAAATAAAGTAAGTTTAGAAATTAATCATATTAGCTAGTTATAGAGGTGGTTGGAGATGAGACTAATAGAAATTTCCAAATTAATAGGACCTAATATTTATACTTATTACCCAGCAATTAGAGTTAAATTAGATTTAGAAGATTTAGATAAAGTGGAAAGTAAAGAGGTAGAAAGATTTAATTCTAAATTAATAACATTAATACCTACTTTAAAAGAGCATTATTGTGCATTAGGGCAGCCAGGTGGTTTTTTAATTAGGTTAAAAGAAGGTACTTATTTTGGACATGTAGTAGAGCATGTGGCTATAGAGTTATTAAACCTTATAGGTCATAAAGTTAATTATGGTTGCACTAGAGAAAGTGAAGTTTCTGGTATTTACAATATAATATATGAATATCAAAGTTATGCCCCAGCTATTTTGGCTGGGAAAGAGGCATATAAAATAGTAAAATCTATTATCAATGGTCAGGAGGTAAGTATGGAAGAGATTATTGAAGGGTTAAATAAAGAGGATGTTAAGGCTAGTTTAGGACCAAGCACTCAAGCGATAGTAGATGCAGCTCATAAACGTAATATTCCGACTATAAGATTAGGAAAGAGAAACAGTTTGGTCCAGTTAGGTTATGGTATAGAACAAAAAAGAATTCAAGCTACTATTAGTCAGATTACTTCTTGTGTTGGAGTAGATATAGCATGCAACAAAAATTTGGCTAAAGAGTTATTAAAAGATATGGGAGTACCAGTAGCTAAAGGAGACATGGCTACTACTGAAAAAGAAGCATTGGAGATAGCAAGAAATTTAGAAGGTAAGATTGTTACTAAACCTTACAATTCTAATCAAGGTAAAGGAATCAGTCTTAATATTAAAACAGATTATGATGTAATGAATGGTTTTAAATTAGCTCAAAGTTATAGTCAAGAAGTTATGGTTGAAAAGATGATTTCAGGCAATGATTATCGGGTGTTAGTAATTAATGGAGAAGTTGTAGCAGTGGCTCAAAGGATTCCTGCTCATATTGTAGGAGATGGTGAAGCGACAATCTTAGAACTAATTCAAGAGGTGAATAAAGACCCTTTAAGAGGTGAAGGTCATAGTTCACCTTTGACTAGGATTAGAGTTGATGAAGCAGTTTTATTTTTATTGGCTAAGCAAGATTATCACCTAGATTCAGTTATTTCAAGAGGAGAACAAGTATTTTTAAGAGAAACAGGTAACTTAAGTACAGGAGGTACTGCTATTGATAAAACAGATGAGATACATCCGGTTAATAAACAGCTAGCTATTCGGGCAGCTAAAGTGATTGGATTAGATATAGCAGGTATTGATTTAATAACACCAGATATTAGTCAACCGTTAAATAATGGGAGAGGAGCTATTATTGAGGTAAATGCAGCTCCAGGTATTAGAATGCATCATTATCCAACTATAGGAAAGTCTCATGATGTAGCAGGAGCTATTGTAGATATGTTATTTCCTGCAGGTAACTCCGGTAGGATTCCTATTATTTCTATTACGGGAACAAATGGCAAGACAACAGTTACTAGATTAGTTAGTCTTATTTTACAACAAGCTGATTATCAAGTAGGAATGACTACTACCGATGGTATTTATATCAATCAGAAGCGTCTTTTAAAAGGTGATACAACTGGTCCTATAAGTGCTCAATTTGTACTAAAAGATTCAGATGTAGAAGTAGCAGTTTTAGAAACAGCTCGAGGCGGTATATTAAGAGCAGGGTTAGGCTATGACGAAAGTGATATTGGGGTAATAACTAATATTTCATCTGATCATTTAGGTCAGGGAGGTGTAGAAGACTTAGAAGATTTAGCAGATGTTAAGTCATTAGTTATTGAAAGGGTTAATGATGAAGGAACTGCTATTTTAAATGCTGATGATCAAGAGGTAGTTAAATTATCTTCGAGAAGTAATGTTCAAAATATTATATATATATCTAGCCAGGAAAATAATTTCATTCTTAGAAAACATTTAGCGCAAGGTGGAACTGGGATATATGTTAAGGATAATAGAATAATAATTAATCATAATCAAAAGGAGATCGAAGTAGAAGATATAAGAGAAATACCTGCTACTTATAAAGGGATAGCTAAACATATGGTAGAGAATATTTTATTTGCTACAGCTATTGCTTTTGATTTTGGAATAGATGTGAAGTTAATTAAAAATGTTTTAAATAATTTTGGGGGTAATCATCAACAAAACTTAGGACGGTTAAATATTGTAGAAATAGCAGGTGTAAAAGTAATATTAGATTATGGCCATAATTTAGCAGGGTATCAAGCAACTTTAGAAGTTGCTAGAGAATTAGAGGCAGAAAAAGTAATTGGAGTAATAGGAGTCCCTGGTGATCGTAAGGATGAGTCTATATTAGAGATTGGAAAGATATCTGGAGAGTATTTACAAAAAGTAATTATTAAAGAAGATCAAGATTTGCGAGGAAGAAAAGAAGGTGAAGTAGCTGAATTATTGGCTTCAGGTGTAAATAATGCAGAAGATAAGTTAGAAATAGAGATTGTTTTATCAGAAATAGAGGCTGTAAAGCAAGCCCTTAATGAGATAGAACCTGGTCAATTATTAATTATATTCTATGAAAAAGATCCAGCAGGTTTATTAGATTTAATACAAACAGAGTTAAAACTTAAGGAAAAAAAGTTAGCAGAAATTTTAGTGACCGAGTAGTTAGCTAAGAAGGAATTGTGATTAGCTTAATGGAAATACGTTAATATTATCTAGGTATCAGTGATAAAGAATAGCTAATCATTAATATAAATATAAGGAGAGGGTAAATTTGGTACAAGATTTAGCGCTAACTACTCAAGCAAAAATTAATTTGATTTTAGATGTAGTAAATAGGAGAGTAGATGGTTATCATGAAGTGGAGATGATCATGCAGAGTATTGATTTAGCTGATGAATTATATTTTACTAAGATAGAAGAAGGAATTATATTGGAGACTGATTCAACTAAGATACCAACTGGTCCTCAAAATTTAGTATATAAAGCAGCTAATTTATTATTTAATAAATATAATTTGGCAGGTGGAATAAAGGTTAAGATTTCTAAGACTATACCAGTAGCTGCTGGTTTAGCAGGAGGTAGCACTAATGCTGCTGCTACTTTAATAGCAATTAATAAATTATGGGAATTAAATTTAACAGTTCATGAGTTAAGAAGTTTAGGGGCAGAGTTAGGAGCAGATGTGCCGTTTTGTATTAAAGGTGGTACAGTCTTAGCTACAGGAATTGGGACAGAACTAGAGCCGTTAAAAGTAACTCCTAGATTAGATTTAGTGTTGGTGAATCCTCCATTCTCTGTTTCTACTGCTGAAATTTATCAAAGTTTAGATTTAGAAACAGCTATTAAGCATCCTAATTTAGATGAAATGATTCAAGCTCTTAAGGAAGAGAAAAAATTAGATATTATTTTTGCTATGGATAATTTATTAACCCATGTTACTATGAATCGTTATGAAGAACTTAAAAAATTAGAGAATTTGATTCTAGAGCAAGGAGCTAAAAAAGTTTTAATGTCTGGTAGTGGTCCTACAATGTTAGGCTTTACTATGAATAAAGCTGCAGCTGAGAAATTGGAAGCTAGGTTGCGAGCAAAGTTACCTAAAGAATATGTTGTTAAGAGAACCAAAACGACTTCTCAAGGAATAATAATAAAGTAGAGAAGAAGGGGATATAGTGATGAAGCATAATGCAGTTATCCTGGCTGGAGCTAGGAATACTAATTTAGTCACTAAGGAATCTACAATTAATTATGAAGCCTTAGTGAGGGTAATGCAAAGGCCGATGATACTTTATGTTTTACAAGCGTTAAATATGGCTAAAAAGATTAATAAAATCGTGGTTATTGGCCCTAAAGAAGAAGAAAAACTTTTATTGGCAAACGGAGCGAATTTAGTAATAGAGAGCAAGGAAGATATAGTTAAGAATATCAAACTAGGCCTACAGGCACTTACTGATGAATTTTCTAATAATCAACATTTTCTATTAGTCAGTTCAGATATTCCACTAGTTACTGGAGAAGCTATTGATGATTTTATTATTAAATGTAAGACATCTCAAGTAGAAGCTGATCTTTATTATCCAATAATCTCTAAGGAGAGAAATTTAGCTATGTATCCTGAATCAAAGAGAACTTATGTTAAATTAAAAGAAGGTACTTATACGGGAGGAAATTTAACATTAATTAGTCCTAAAATAATAAATGAATCGACAGCTGTCATTAACCGTATGATTGCTAATCGCAAAGATCCTTTAAAAATGACTCGGATTCTGGGCCTTAAATTCTTATTCAAGCTCCTTTGCGGGCAATTATCCATATCTGAAGTAGAAGATAGAGCTTCAGAATTAGTTAATAGTTGTTGTAAAGCGATTATTACTGATTACCCTGAATTAGGTTTTGATATTGATAAACCAGAGGATTTGGAATTAATTCAAAAAATAGTCATCAACAGTTGAAATAGATTAAAAACTTTTAATTCTTTGCAGGATTTAGCGTAATACTTAGAGAAAAATGAACAATAAATTAAGATTAATTGGAAACGTTCGGAAGGAGTGCCGGTTTAAAGATGAAAATGAGAAGAAGCGAAAGGATCGTAGCAATTACTAAAATTTTAGTTGATAAACCATATAGATTATTTTCTTTAAATCATTTTGCTGAAAAATTCAATGTAGCAAAATCTACAGTTAGCGAAGATTTAGCTATTATTAAACGAGTATTTGCGGCAGAAAATATGGGAAAGATTGAAACACTTTCAGGAGCAGCTGGCGGAGTTAGATTTATTCCAGATAAAGCGGATTATGATATTAAAAAAACTATTAAGTATTTTTGTCAGCAGTTATCTGATGCAGAGCGAATTTTACCTGGTGGATTTTTATATATGACTGATCTTATTTTTTCACCAGAATTAATTATGGAAGTAGGAAAGATTTTTGCTACTAAATTTGCTGACTTAGATGTTGATTACATAATTACTATAGAAACTAAAGGGATCCCTATAGCCTTAGCTACAGCTAGAGCTATGAATTTACCAGTGATCAGCGTTAGAAAGGATAATAGAGTAACAGAGGGGTCAGTAGTTAGTATTAATTATGTGACAGGTTCTTCTAAAAAAATAGAGACTATGTCTTTATCTAGGAGGGCATTGCAAGTTGGCTCTAAAGTGATTATTATAGATGATTTCATGAAAGCTGGAGGAACGGCTAAAGGAATGTTGGATTTGATGAAAGAGTTTCAAACTGAGGTTTTAGATATTGGAGTTTTAATGGAAACTAGTGAACCCGAAAATAAGTTAGTTTCAGATTATACTTCACTAATTACTTTAGAGAGAGTAGATGAAAAGAATCAAGAAGTAGTAGCTCGACCCAGTGATTGGGTTATTTAATTAGTTAGAAAGAAGTAAATAGTCAATATGTTTCTACTAAACTCTTAAATCAACTTGACCTATGGAGATTAAAAAGTTGATCTAAGGGTGGAGTGAAATAGGAGATGCAATTAATAATAAATATAGAAACATATCGACTATATTCAATTATATTAATCTGTTTTACTTAATAAATCGGACACTATTTCTTGCATCAACTGATCAATTGATTCAAAATCCATGGCTTCTATGTAATATTCCTCTAAATCATCATGAAGTTCTTTGGCTTTGGCAATTTTGGCAATTGCTTTAGACATTAATTTATTATAACGTTCTTTAACGTCACTGATATCTGATTCAAATTCAGTAATTGTTTTTTGTTCAATACAGTCTAACATGTTTATGACTTTGTCATCCTCACTTGCTGGATTTATTTCGTGAGGTGCTGTGCCATCAATAACAGCTACACTAAGCTCAGGAATTACAATAGTATCAATACTTTCTGGGTCAAAAGAACAATGATAGAACTGCACATCATAACCTCTTTGTAAAGCGGCTTCAGCTATTTTCTTAGTCAAAGTAGCTTTACCTGTACCTGGTTTTCCGTTGATTATATAGCGTGTTTTTACATCAGCAGTAATATTAGCCAGATAATCTACTGGTCCTTGGGGGGTTAAAGCACTTGCAAATAGTCTTCTGATTTCTCCAGGTTTTTTAGCAATAGCTTTGTCACCAATTATTTCCGTAATTAAGTTTGCTGTTTTTTGATTTGCTTGTTGAAAATCCATAGCTTCTATGTAATAAGATTCCCATTCATCATGAGTTAATTTAGCTATTGCTAAATATTTATAAGCATCTTGAAAAGAACTCCAGATTTTATTATTTAATTCTTGAATTCTTTCTTTGCTGTTTTGCAAAAGTTGACTATCCCAGTAACGTCCTAAGTTTATAATTTCATCTATTACTCCAGGAGTTTTAGGATCTACTAAGTGAGGAGCAGTTCCGTCTAAAAAAGCGACATTCAGTTCTTTAATCACTAGCCCATCTAATGAATTATTATCAGATGAACACCAATGGTATTCAATATTGAAGCCTTCTTCTACCATAATTTTACCGATTTTTTTCATAAATGTAGATTTGCCAGTACCTGGTCCACCTTTGATAATAAAAATACGTTCAGCTTTATAAGGTAGGTATTCATAAAAAGAATAAAAACCTTGAGCAGTATTGCCACCAGGAAACAGATTAGTAATCTTACCCTTTTCCATTTAAAATCTTCCTCCTTAATGTATTAAAGTTAATCTAGCAATAATATAATATGTTATAGAAGATAAAATGTGAGTATATATTGTATTATTATTTGAAATTAGGCAATTGACATGATGACCAATTTTTGTTAGTATGTATATACTATACATAGGAGAAATAATAGAGGAATTAAAGGAGTTGAGATGAATGGCCGATATTGATCCTAGGATTCCAGTCTATTCAATTGGAGTAGTTAAAGATATGACTGGTTTGACAGGACGACAGATCCGTTATTATGAAAAAATGGAGTTAGTTAAGCCAGCCAGAACTAAAGGTAATCAGAGAATTTATTCTCAAAAAGATATAGAACGATTAAATAAAGTAAAAGAATTATTAGATGCAGGGTTAAATATTGCCGGCATTCAAGAGCAATTAGGAAAGATTTCAAATAAAAATGAAAAGAAGGAAGAGCTAAACTCTAGTGAGATAATAGATGATGTTAAGGTAAGCAAGAAGAAATTAACTTCTCTATATCCGGTTTCCAATCGAGCTGAGTTAATGGAGTTGTTGAGTGAAAAGAAAGAAAATAAAGATGATTGATTTTTAGGGCTTCTCATTTAATGAGGAGTCCTTTTTTAGTTAGGACAACTATTTAAAAACGAGCTAGAAAGGAGATTGAGATGGAATTAGATTTAAAATTAAGCGGAGGTATGATAATAGATGGCAGTGGTCAAGGGAGATTTCGGGCTGATATTGGGATTAAAGATGAATTAATTAGCAAAGTGGGGGATTTAAAAGACGTTAAAGCTTTAGAAGAGTATGATATTACTGGATTAACTGTAGCTCCAGGCTTTATAGATATACATTCACATTCAGACCTTTCAGTTCTCGTTAACCCTAAAGCAACAGGGAAAATATATCAAGGAGTAACTACAGAAGTTCTAGGTAATTGCGGCTCTTCGGCAGCTCCTATGGCTAGGCAAGCTGTAGATTCAGTTAGAAGTAGTGCAATGAAATATAATCTAGAATTAAGTTGGAGAGATATGGCTGGTTATTTTAAAGAGATAAACACCCAGGGATGTGCAGTCAATGTGGTTTCTTTAGTAGGTCATGGATTATTAAGAAAATCAATAATGGGTGATGATATTAGCAGACCTACGGTTGATCAATTAGAAGAAATGAAAGAATTACTGACTACAGCTATGGAACAAGGAGCTTGGGGTATATCTACAGGTTTAATTTATCCTCCATCCTCTTATGCACAGACAAAAGAATTAATAGAATTAGCTAAAGTAGTTTCAGAATATGGAGGAATTTATGCTACTCATTTACGGGATGAGGGAGACAGGTTAATTACAGCTGTGAAAGAAGCTATTAAGATAGGTAAAGAGGCTCAGGTTTCAGTGCAGCTTTCTCATCATAAAGCCAATGGTAAAAAGAATTGGGGGAAGGTTAAGCAGACATTACAATTAATAACTGAGGCTAATCAAATAGGATTGGATATTGATTGTGATGTATACCCTTATTTAGCAACATCTACAGGTTTATCTGCTCTTTTACCTTCAAGAGTAAAAGAAGGAGGGAGTCAAAAAGTCATTCAACGTTTAAATGATGAAAAAGTTGTGGAGCAGATAAAAGAATATTGGGAAGAAGAAAGAAAAGAAAAAGAATCATGGGAAAAGATATTAATTGCTGAAGTTGATAAAGAATATAATAAGTATTTAGAAGGCAAGAGTGTAGCTGAGATAGCCAAAGAAAAAGGAAATGATCCAGCTGAAGTAGTTATTGATTTATTAATCAATGAGGAATTAAAAGTTAGTATGGTTAAATTTTCAATCTGTAAAGAGGATTTAGAAAGAGTCTTGACTTTCCCTAAAAGCATGATTGGTTCAGATGCATTAACCAGGTCTAAAGATGGAATTTTAAATCAAGGAAAACCACATCCTAGAGCTTATGGAACTTTTCCTAAAGTAATAAATCAATTTGTAAAGAAAGAAAAAGTCATCACTTTAGAGGAAGCTATTAAAAAGATGACTTATTTACCTGCTAAGAAGTTAGCATTAACTGATAGAGGGAGAATAGATGAAGGGTTAAAAGCCGATTTAGTTATTTTTGATTTAAACGAATTAAAAGATAAAGCTACTTATCAAAATCCCCATCAGTATGCTCAAGGTGTTAAATATTCATTAGTTAATGGAGAATTCATTATAAAAGATTCTAAGCATACATCTAAATTGCCAGGAAAAGTATTAAAAAACCGTCATAAATAATTAAAAATATTTCTTACATAAATTATCTGGAAAAACTTGACATCGAATATATGTTCGTGATATACTGGGTTTAAATTAGCAGATAAGGGGGTGGGATCATTGGATATAACAGATGTTAGAATTAAAAAATTAGATTCAGACGGTAAGACCAAAGCATTTGCATCTATCACTTTTGATGATTCCTTTGTAGTAAAGGGATTAAAAATAGTTGAAGGTAAGAATGGTCTATTTATTTCTATGCCTAGCCGGAAACGTTCTAACGGTGATTATGTAGATATAGCTCATCCAGTTAAAGCTGAAGTTAGAGCAAAGATTCAAGAACGAATTTTGAACGCTTATGAGAAATTGGCTTAAATCTTTAGTATTTTAAAATACAATTGCTAATACTTTTTCCTTAAATTACATACAATAAACTTGACATAGAATTATTTAATTGTTATAATGTTTCCTGTTATTAGATAATGATTTTTATAATTAGTAATTGTTATATTGTAGGGATGAGATGATGATTTCTTGTTCCAACTTTTTCCACTTAAAATGGAGCAATTGCTCCATTTTTTATTTGCATAAATATTTTAAATTTAAAGATATAATTAGGTTAGGTCTAAATTATGACCTGCTTCTAGTTTAGTTTTTAAGAAGTTGCCAGGAAGGTGCTAAAAATGGGTTATTTAAATCAGGATGACCTTTATAAACATAAATTAGCTACTATTTTAGGTAGGGGTAAAAGGTTAAAAAGGGTTCTTAAATCTTTTCCAACTGAAGATAAGTTTAAAGATGCTTCATTAAGAAAGATTGGAAATGTAATAGGAATTAAGGATTTAGAAAGTAAGACTATGGTTCAATTAAAGCAATTGGATCAAACTTATGATAGATTAACTACACCAAAACATTCATCTAAATTAAGTAAATATCCTAAAGCTAGAAGGATTATGTGTGTTGACACAGAATATTTATGGAGTGACCTGGATTCTATTCAATATGCAATTCGAGAATATGATGAATGGTTAGAAACAGGCATAATATTTACTAATCAGGACTTAGCTGATTCTTTATCGATAATAGATGGAATAGAATTATTAAGGGAGATAATTACTAGTTTTAAACCGGATATATTAGTAGGACATAATTTTAACTGTGATATAACTATTTTAGAAGAGGCATATGGAGCAGAAATCCCAGAATTACATAATTATGATGATACTTTATATATGGTGCGTAATAGTAACGTAGCTAATATCATTGGTGGAGCTAGTTTAGATAAGATAATTAAAGAGATATTTAGAGAAACTACTATTGGTCTATTCACTGCTTATCAAGACTTGGAACTCTTTATTAAATATGGATTGAGGGACGCTCTATATCCCATTTATACTCGTGAATATTTAATGACAGGAGAGATTCCTACTGTTAGATCAGGATTAAAAATAGATAGGTTAATAAAGGAAAGTAATTGGGAGAAGATAAGCTTTGACTCGATTTTATCTGATTAATTTAGAGGAGGTTCTCAGGAATGGTTAAATTGGCTACAGTTATTTTAGCTGCAGGTAAGGGGACTAGAATGAAGTCTGAACTTCCAAAGGTGTTACATCAAGTCTGTGGGAAGTCTATGGTTGAACATATTATTTCGACGGCTCAGAATTTAAATCCGGTACAGAATGTTGCGGTTATTGGTCATAAAGGAGAATTAGTTGAAGAAGAATTAGAAGATATAAATATAGATTTTGCTTATCAAAATCAACAACTTGGAACTGGTCATGCAGTAATGCAAGCAGAAGAATTATTATCAGATTTTACGGGTTCAGTTTTAGTTCTATGTGGAGATACCCCATTATTAACGGCAGAGACTTTAGAACTTTTAACCAAAAGCCAACAAGAAAAGTCAGCAGCAGCTACGATTCTGACTACTAAAGTAGATGACCCAACTGGGTATGGTAGAATAGTAAGGGGTCAAAAAGGGGAAGTAGTTAAGATTGTAGAGGATAAAGATGCTACTGTTAAGCAGGCAGAAATAAATGAGGTTAATACTGGAACTTATTGTTTTGATAGTCAACTTTTATTCTCAGCATTAGATGAACTTGATACAGATAATGCTCAAGGGGAGTACTATTTAACCGATATTATTGAGATATTTAAAAATCAAGGGAATAAAGTTACTGCTGTAATTACTAAAGATGAAGCAGAGACTCTAGGAGTTAATAATAGACGACATTTGGCTAAAGCAGAAGAAGTTTTGCGAAAACGAATATGTAATCGACATTTAGACTTTGGAGTGACAATCATTGATCCTAAGAATACATTTATTGATGATGAAGTGGAGATAGGTCAAGATACGATTATTTATCCATTTGCTATGCTAGAAGGTGATACTAAGATAGGTGAATGTTCTACTATTGGCCCTCAAAGTAGAATAATTGATTCTGAATTAGGGTCTGAGGTAGAAGTTCAAAATTCAGTAATCAAGGAAGCAAAGGTAGGAGACAAAACAATGGTAGGCCCATTTGCTTACTTAAGACCTGGAGCTGAAATTGGATCTGAGGCAAAAGTTGGTGATTTTGTAGAAATTAAAAAATCTAAAGTTGGAGATAAAAGTAAGGTGCCACATTTAAGTTACATAGGCGATACAATTATTGGTCAAGGAGTTAATATAGGAGCAGGAACTATTACTGCTAATTATGATGGTGAAGCAAAACATCAAACTGTAATAAAAGATGGAGTATTCATAGGTAGTAATTCTACTTTAGTCGCACCAATTCATATTGGTCAAAATGCTATAACAGGAGCCGGCTCAGTGGTTACTAAAGATGTGGAAGAAAGCACTCTGGTATTAGGAGTTCCAGCAATTGAAAAAGAATCTGAGGGAGATTAAGAGTTAAGTAATTAATATTAATCTATAGAGAAGATAATAAGGCAAAATTAGACAGGAGGGCAAATTTATCATGGTATCAAAGAAAGAGAGGTTAAAAGTATTTGCAGGTAACTCAAACCCCAAGTTAGCTAGAGAAATTTGTGATTATTTAGGAACTACATTAGTTGATTCTGATGTTTTCAGATTTAGTGATGGGGAGATTGGCGTTAGTATTGTAGAGAGTGTAAGAGGATCAGATGTATTTGTTGTTCAACCAACTAGTGCTCCAGTAAATGAGAATATTATGGAATTGCTAGTCATGGTTGATGCATTAAAGAGAGCTTCTGCTCGTAGTATTACAGCAGTAGTACCGTATTTTGGATATGCACGACAGGATAGAAAGGCTAAACCTAGAGATCCTATTTCCGCTAAGCTAATATCTAATTTATTAGCATCTGCCGGAGCAGATAGGTTAGTTGCAATTGATCTTCATGCTGCTCAAATCCAAGGTTTCTTTGATATCCCTGTTGATCACTTATTAGGTGCTCCTATTTTGGCAGAATATTTCTTAAGTAAAGATTTAGATGAGAATATTGTTGTGTCTCCAGATGTAGGTGCTGTAAAAAGAACGCGAGATTTTGCTGAAAGACTTAATACTTCAATAGCTATTATTGATAAAAGACGACCAAAACCTAATGTGTCAGAGGTAATGAATATTATCGGAGATGTCAATGATAAAAATGTAATCTTATTAGATGACATGATTGATACAGCAGGGACTATTACGCAAGCAGCTAAGGCTTTAAAAGAACGAGGTGCTAGAGAAGTTTATGCTTGCTGTACTCATCCAGTTTTTTCTGGTCCAGCAATTGAAAGATTAGAGGAATCAAATATTAAGGAAGTAGTAGTAACAAATACCATTCCTTTACCAGATGAGAAAAAATTGGACAAGGTTAATGTATTATCAATTGCTCCATTACTTGGAGAAGCTATTGATAGAATATTTAAAGACCTGTCAGTTAGTGTATTATTTGATTAAAGTTTTGATTTTTATTTAAAAAAATGTTAAAATGTAACTTATGAGAAGAATTTAAAAAGGAGTGGGTATGAATGGAACTTGTAGAACTCAATGCTGAAGTGAGAAGCGAAACTGGTCAGAGCGCAGCTCGCAGATTACGAAATAAAGGTTTAGTTCCTGGAGTAGTTTATGGTCGAAGCCAGGAGACAGTTAGCCTAAAGTTAGATGCTAAAGAGTTAGCTCAGGCTCAAGGAAACAATGCAATTATTGACTTAAGTCTTGAAGATGATGTTAAAAAGGTAATGGTTAAAGAATTACAGAAGGATGTAATTACAGGTGAATTTTTACATGTAGATTTTCACCAAATTGCTCTTGACGAGGAAATTACTGTAGAAGTACCTGTTACTTTAGAGGGTACGTCTGCTGGTCAAAGAGAAGGTGGAGTATTACAACAAGCACTTAGAAAAGTTGAAGTTGAATGTTTACCAACTGATATTCCTCAAGATATTAAGGTCGACATTTCTCATCTTGAAGTAGGTGAATCTTTACACGCTGCTGCATTAAAAACAGGTGAAGGTGTAGAACTTATAACTAATGGAGATGAAGTAGTAGTAACTATTGTTGTGCCTACTGAACTTAGTGAAGAGGATCTTGAAGAAGAAACAACAGAAGTTGTTGCTGAACCAGAAGTTATCGGTGAAGAGCCGGATGAAGAAGAGGAAGAAGCAGATGAAATTGAAGACGAAGAGTAAAATCTAACATATTAACTAAGACGTAATCAATTAAATTGATTACGTCTTTTGTTTTTATCTATAAGATTAAAGGAGTGAATAGCTTATGAAACTGATAGTTGGATTAGGCAACCCCGATTTTAAATATTCTAAGACTAGACATAATATTGGTTTTCGAATAATAGATGAATTTGCTAATCAATATCAAATAAAGGTTAATAAAGAAGAAAAGAAGGCTTTAATTGGGAAGTCGTATTTACAAGGTGAGAAGGTTATCTTAGCTAAGCCGCAGACTTATATGAATAATAGTGGGCAGGCAGTAGGAGAGTTAATTAGATGGTATGATATTGAATTGGAAGATGTTCTGATTATTTATGATGATCTAGATTTAGAATTAGGTCAACTTAGAGTTAGACCTTCAGGAGGCCATGGCGGTCATAATGGAATGAAGTCAATCTTTAATCATTTAAACAATAAATCAATCCCTCGTATCAGAGTAGGGATTGGTCGACCACCGGAATATATGACGGTTACTGATTATGTATTAGGAAAATTTAGTAAGGAAAATAGGAATAAAGTAAAAAAAATAACTTCTAAAGCAGTGGATGCTATTTATGAATTTTTAGTCAATGATATAAATTCTGTGATGAATAATTTTAATTAAAAGAATTACATATTTAGTCGATTAGAAGTTAATACTTATAATTACAAGGTCAATTTTATAAAAAATTAAATAAAATTTGGAGTGGAAGAATGAATATTATCTTAGTAGGATTAATAGCCGCTGTAGTAACCATGTTAATTAATAGATATCTAGTAGCTGAGGCTGGCAATTTAGTAATAATTTATTTAGTTCCTTTTGTAGAAGAGGTAGTTAAAAGTTTTTCAGCGTATTTTTGGCAGACAAATATTCTTTTAGTTCACTTAGTCTTTGGAGCTATTGAAGCTATTTATGATTTTTATTCTACATCTGAGCATGGAGTTTTAGCTGGAAGTTTCAGTCTTCTAGGGCATTTTGCTTTTGGATATATTACTCTATTCATTTATCTTAAATCTAATAGTATTTTACTTGGTGTGTTAGCAGCTACTACTGTTCATACTTTATGGAATTATATAGTCCTAACTAAGATAGGGGGAAATTAAATATGCAGTTAATTTACTATTGTGACCGTTGTAATAATCTAGTCGATGAATTAGATGTAGAAGAAGTGGACGAAGAGAAATTAGGATTGTCTATCTTGACTGCAGATGAAAAAGAAGATATAATAAAAAAAACTGATGATAAAATGGAGATTGGAATTATCTGTGACGAATGTGAAACTAAAGAGGATTTGGTTTCTTTAGTTAATGATAATTTAGTACATTAAATTTTCCAGGACCTTGGTAAAGGACTAAGGTCTTTTTTGGTGTATAGTCGATTGCTTAAAGGAGTTAAGATAAAATGAAAAATGATTTAACTAATCTTTTGTCAAACACAACTGAATTTAAAACTTTAAAAAATAATTTTGGTTCTAAGCTAGACACTCAATTATCAGTTGGCCTTTCAATTTCTCAACGGTCTTTTATCGTAGCAAACTTATATGAGGAAGTAAGTGGTAAAATTTTATTACTTACTTATAATTGGCAGCGAGCTACCCAAATTTATGAAGAATTATTAAGGTTACTTTCAGAGGAAGATATCTTGTTATTTCCTCAATTAGAGATATTACCTCATGAACAAATAGAATCTGATATTACAGTTAAAATTCAAAGATTAACAGTCTTAGAGAAATTAAGGAGTTCAGAGGACTTTATAGTAATTGCTCCTATTCAGGCTTTATTGAGGAATTTAGTTCCTAAGGATTTATTTGATAATTATCATTTTGAGATAGATATTAATTCTAGTATAGACTTAGGTCAGCTTAGTTCTCAACTGACAGAACAAGGATATGAAAGAGTCAGTATGGTTTCTAATAAAGGAGAATACAGTATTAGAGGCGGTATTCTTGATATTTACCCTCTCACAAGAGATAATCCAGTTCGTATTGAGTTATTTGGAGATGAAGTAGAATCGATAAGAGAGTTCGACTTGGCTACACAGCGATCTATTAAAGAATTAAAAACTGTGAGTATTCCTCCATCTACAGAGACCTTATTACCCTCAAAATTTTTACAAAACGGAATTGTAGAACTAAAAGAATTATTAATTCAAGAAAAAGATAGGCTATTGGCTAATGATAAGGAAGAAGAAGCTAAAGAGTTAGAAGTTAAAGTTAAAGCAGATATTGAAAAAATAAAAGAAGGAATTATATTTACAGGAATTGAACAATACTTAGTTTCTTTTTATAAAGAGATGTCTACTCTAATTGACTATTTTCAGGACGGATATTTAATCTTTGATGCTCCAAATAGGATGCGTTCTAAAGCATTTAACATAATGGATGATATTAATGAATTGAAACTATCTTTGTTAAATCAAGGTAGTATATTAAGTAACTATGATCAAAACTTCACAACTTATGAAGAATTATTAACAGAAATATATACTTATTCTAAATTATATTTAAATGAAAATCAAAAAGCTAAAGGTTTAAAAGTAGATTATAATTTAGAGTTAAGTTTAAAGAAAACTCCAGTATTTAGAGGGCAGATTAATCAATTCATAGATGAAATTAAAAAGTTTAGAGGTAGAGAATATCAGATTATAATTACTCTATCTACTGCTAGTAAATGTAAAAGATTAGTTACTGGCCTAAAAGAAGAAGGTTTGCCTGCTTTTTACGTAGAGAATATAACGAATCAGATTAAACCGGGGAACATAGTAGTAACTACAGGGGCCTTACAAGAAGGGCTAATTTGTACTGAACCTAAATTTGTTCTTTTTACTGAAAGTGATTTATTTGCTCAAACTCAACGCAAAAAGAAACGGAAGATTAAGGCATATGATCAAGGGGTTAAGATATCTTCATTTGAAGAATTAGATGTAGGTGATTATGTAGTACATGAGAATCATGGAATTGGTAAGTATTTAGGGGTTAAGACCTTAGAAGTACAAGGACATAATAAAGATTATTTATTGATTAGATATGCTGATGAGGATAAACTTTATGTACCAACTGATCAGATAGACTTAATACAGAAGTATGTTGGTATGGATGGTAGCCAGCCTAAGTTATATAGTTTAGGTAGTAATGATTGGTCACGAATTAAACGTCGAGTTGAAGAATCAGTACAGGAAATGGCATAAGGATTATTAGAACTTTATGCAGAGAGAGAAGTAGCTCAAGGTCATGCTTATTCTGAAGATACAGTCTGGCAGCAAGAGTTTGAAGCTGACTTTCCTTATCAAGAAACACCTGATCAATTAAAAGCTATTGAAGATGTTAAAGATGATATGGAATCACCTCAGCCTATGGACCGTTTACTTTGTGGAGATGTTGGTTATGGAAAAACAGAAGTTGCTATTAGAGCTGCTTTTAAAGCGGTTATGGATCAAAAACAGGTTGCTATACTGGTACCAACAACTATCTTAGCTCAACAGCATCTAAATACATTTATTGAAAGATTTGCTGATTATCCGATTAATGTTGAAATGTTAAGTAGGTTTAGAACAGCCAAAGAGCAAAAAAAGATTATCAATGATTTAAAAAAAGGTCTAATTGATATTGTAATTGGGACACATCGGATTTTATCTTCAGATATTCAATTTAAAGATTTAGGGATACTAATTGTAGATGAAGAACAAAGATTTGGAGTAAAACATAAAGAAAAGTTGAAAGAGATAAAGAAGAATATAGATGTATTAACCTTAACGGCTACTCCTATTCCAAGAACTTTACATATGTCGTTGGTAGGAGTTAGAGATATGAGCCTTATTGAAACACCACCTGAAAACAGGTATCCTATTAGAACTTATGTTAGAGAATATAGCCCTGGAATAATTAAAGAGGCGATACAGCGAGAAATAAATAGAGGTGGACAGGTATATTTTGTTCATAACCGAGTAGCAGATATAGATAAAGTAGCAAGTAAGATTAAAAAAATATTACCAGAAGCAGACGTGATGACTGCCCACGGGCAGATGAGTGAATCAAAATTAGAGCAAATCATGTTATCATTTTTAGAAGGTAAATATAATGTATTAGTCTGTACTACAATTATTGAAACCGGTTTAGATATTTCTAATGTAAATACAATTATTATTGATGATGCTGATAATATGGGGCTATCTCAGCTTTATCAATTACGAGGTAGAGTAGGAAGAACAAATAGAGTTGCCTATTCATATTTGCTTTATCAGCAGGATAGAGTCTTGTCAGAAGTGGCACAAAAGAGACTACAGGCTATTAAAGAATTTACTAATCTAGGTTCTGGCTTTAAAATTGCCATGAGAGATTTAGAAATTAGAGGTGCTGGGAATATTTTAGGTCCAAATCAACATGGACATATTGAAGCTATCGGCTTTTCTCTTTACTGCAAACTATTAGAACAAGCTATAAAAGAGTTAAGAGGTCAAGAGGAAGAAAAAGAAGAAGAAATTAATATAGATTTAGATGTTGATGCCTATATTACTGAAGAGTATATTCCAGATTCTAGACAAAAAATTGAAATCTACAAGAAAATTTCTGGAATTACAGGGTTAGATGATATAGAGGATATTAAAGATGAATTAAAAGATAGATTTGGAGATTTACCACAATCAGTTATAAATCTCATTAGCATTGGAGAGATTAAGGTTTTAGCTTCTAATTTAGATATACAGAGTATTAAAAGCAAGAAGAAATTCATATTAATTAAATTTAATAGTGCAAATAATCTTTCTGGTCAAAAAATTATCGAATTAAGTAGTAAGTATGAGAATAAAATTGGATTTAGATCTAGTAAGGAGCCAGTCTTAAAAGTTAAAGCGGCTAAAACCTCTAAGGAAACCTTGAATACTTTAATTCAGATTCTCAAATCTTTAAATATTCCTAAGAATAGTTAATAGTAGAAAAGGATAGAATATAACTATTCTCTCCCTTCCAATATAGAAAATGGATTTTAATCTAACTTATGTATTAGTATTATTTAACAGGGTTTGAGAATAAAAATATAAGATTAGCTATATACTATGAATGGAAGGGTTTCTCATGAATTATAAATTAAGGAGGTGAGAACTGGTTATAATTCTATAGTTTAATATGGAATTATATAGCCAGGAAAGCCATGAAGGCTACAGGAATAGTAAGGCGGATTGATGACTTAGGACGGGTAGTAATTCCTAAAGAAATTCGAAGAACGATGCGAATTCGAGAAGGTGAACCATTAGAGATTTTTGTCGACCGAGATGGAGAGGTGATTTTGAAAAAGTATTCTCCAATTGGACAGTTAGGGGAGTTCGCTCAAGAGTATGTTGATTCTTTACATGAGGTTACCGGTTATATTGCTTGTGTTTTGGATAGGGATGTAGTAGTAGCGGTTGCCGGTGCTCCTGAAAAGAAGTTTTTAGATAAACCGATTAGTCAAGCAGCGGAAAAAGTATTAGATGAGAAAGATACTTTAGTAATGGATGAGCCAGGAGCTCATGCATTCTGTGAAGGATGTAAAGGAGATGATGAGGACTGCAAATTTAGTTCTCAAGTTTTAGCTCCTATTATTACTTCTAAAGGAGATACTTTAGGAGCGGTAGTATTAAGTTCTCAAGAGACTAATAGTGAAATGGGAGATTTAGAGATTAAATTAGCAAATACTGCTGCTGGTTTTTTGGCCAAACAGATGGAAGAATAGATATTATTTGGAGGTGGGCCATCTTTTGGCTCGCCTTTTTTTATGAGTTAATAAGAAATTGAAGGTATTGACGGATGGATTGTTGAATATAAACAAGTGAGGAAAGCGGCTTTATTGAGTATAGAAAGGGAGTTAATAGATGGATGAGGATAATAAACAAGGGTTTTTACAAGGGGCATTAATTTTAACTTTAGCCGCATTTATTAGTAAATCAATGGGGCTGGTTTATAGAATCCTCTTAACCCGCTTAATTAATAAAGAAGGAATAGGACTCTACCAGATGGCTTATCCAATCTATACAATTATTTTAGTCATTTCTAGATCGGGGATTCCAGTAGCAATTTCAAAGTTAGTTTCTGAAAAAATTGCTGAGAATAATCGTAAGAGTGCATATAGAATTTTTCGAATTGCTTTAAGTATTAGTGTTGTATTAGGATTAATATTCTCGGTAGGCTTAATTTTAACAGCTAAGCCTATTGCTGAAAATATATTAAGAGACTCTAGGGCTTTTTATTCAGTTTTGGCTATAGCTCCTGCTATTTTCTTTGTTTCAATAATGGCTTCTTACCGCGGTTTTTTTCAAGGATTACAGACTATGAATCCTACTGCAATTTCACAAGTAGTAGAACAATTAGTTAGAATGAGCACTATGTTACTTTTGGCTTATTTTTTATTATCGAAAGGTGTTGAATTTGCTGCAGCTGGAGCTGCTTTTGGAGCGGTTACAGGGGCTATTGCTGGATTAGGGGTTTTGCTTTATATCTATGGGAAGCATAAGCAGGCGATTAATAAATTTGCTTTAAGTGGTGAAGGAGATAAGACTCCTGTTTATAAAATACTTCATAGAATAGCTACTCTAGCTATCCCGGTTACTTTTGGTGCATTAGTTTTACCATTAATGCAATTTGTAGATGCTACTTTGATTCCTTGGAGATTGCAAGAAGCAGGTTTTACTGTTCATGAAGCGACAGGTTTATATGGTGATTTCGCAGGAATGGCTATGGTGTTAGTTAATTTTCCTACAATCATTACTGTTTCATTGGCTGCTAGTTTAGTTCCTGCTATTTCAGAAGCCTTTGCTCTGGGTAAGAATGCTCTGATTAAGGCTAGAACTCAATCAGCTTTAAGATTAACAGTTTTTATCTGTCTACCAGCGGCGATGGGATTATTTTTGTTAGCCACCCCACTTAGTACGATGTTATTTGATGTTCCAGAAGCTGGGATTCCTTTAAGGTATGTTTCTTGGGGAGTTATTTTTGTTTGTTTGCAACAGACTTCTTCTAGTATTCTCCAAGGGATAAATAAACCTAAGATTCCTGCTATTAACTTATTTTTGGGGGCAGCTTTGAATGCTTATTTGAATTTTAATTTAACAGCTATTCCAACTATTGGTATCCGAGGAGCTGCATTTGCTACTGCTTCAGGTTTTTGTTTAGCTGCAATTTTGAATCTATTAGCTATCGGGAAATTAATTGGTTATGATTATAATTATAGCAATATGATATTAAAACCAATTTTAGCAACATTAATTATGGGGTTATCAATTAGCCCAGTTTATGGACAGATTATTAAATTAACAGATAAGAATATACTTGCTACTTTAGGCGCTGTTATTTTTGGAGCAGTTGTATACTCTACAGTTCTTCTAATTAGTGGAGCGGTACAAGAAAGAGATATTAAATTGGTTCCTAAAATCGGAGATAAGTTAGCCAAATTTTTAACTAGAATTGGACTAGTGAGGGGATAACATGATGGAATCTAAGAAAGGAACTTTAACAATAATTGGTTTGGGTCCAGGTAAGATGGAAGATTTAACTTTAGGAGCTCATAAGGCTTTAGAGGAAGTAGACAAGCTTTTTATAAGAACTAAAGAACATCCTATTATTGATGAATTAGTAGGAGATAATTTAGATTTTAATACGTTTGATAAGGTTTATGAAAGGGAAGATAACTTTGAACAGGTATATGAAGTGATTGCTAAGAGGCTTATTCAGGAGATAAATAAAGGTTTAAATATAGGCTATGCAGTACCTGGTAATCCCTTAGTAGCTGAAAAGTCTGTTCAAAACTTATTAAATAGATTACCTAATGAAAAATTAGATATTATTTCGGGAGAAAGTTTTTTAGATGTGCTTTTTACTCTATTAAATATAGATCCTATAGAAGGAATGCAGGTTTTAGATGCTCTAAGCTTTGCAGCAGAGGATATACAATTTAATCAAAATATAATTTTAACTCAAGTATATAATCGTTTAATCGCTTCTGATGTAAAGTTGACATTACTAGAGGTTTATCCTGAAAATCATCAGATTCAGGTGGTTAAAGCTGCTGGTATTGTTGGTTTAGAAAAGAAAGTAGAAATTCCTTTATATCAATTGGATAGGCTAGAATGGGTAGATCATTTAACTAGTGTTTACATACCTCCATTACATGTAGAACAAAGAAATAAATTCAACAAATTAGAAGTATTTAATACTTTAGTTAGGATTATGGAGAAATTACGGAGTCCTAATGGTTGTCCATGGGATTTAGAACAGGATCATCTTTCTTTACGACCATATTTAATTGAAGAGACTTATGAAGTATTAGAAGAAATAGAAAATGGAGATAGGTTTGGATTATGTGAAGAGTTAGGAGATCTGTTATTACAGGTTATTTTCCATGCTCAGATAGCTAAAGAAGAGAATAATTTTGATATAGAGGATGTTATTTATAGTATTTCAGAAAAAATGATTAGAAGACATCCTCATGTTTTTGGGGATGAGGATTTATCTACTTCTGATGATGTTTTAAAAAAATGGGATGAAATAAAAGCAAGTGAAAAATCATTTTCTTCAAAAGATTTTAAATCAGTTTTAGACATTACTGATGGCTTACCAGCTTTAATGGAAGCTCAGAAGGTACAAAAAAAAGCAGCAGGTGTAGGATTTGATTGGCCAATAATTAACCAGGTTTTGGATAAACTAGAAGAAGAATTAAGTGAGTTTAAGGAAGCTTTAACTATTGGACAGAAGTCTAAAATCAGGGAAGAATTAGGTGATGTACTTTTTGCTACTGTTAATGTAGGTAGATTTTTAGAATTAGATTTAGAGTTAGTCTTGCGTGATGCTACTCAAAAATTTAAAAAAAGGTTTAGATATATAGAAAAAGCAGTGAGAAAGACTGAAAATGATCTTAATGATATGACTTTGAATGAATTAGAAGAATTATGGCAGCAAGCTAAAGAAGAGTTAAACTGATCTAAGGAGGCAATTGAAGATGAAAAGGAAATTAATGATTTGTTTTTTAATAATTACTTTGGGTTTATTTAGTTCATTCCCAGCTATTGCAGCAGGATTTGATGTGAAGGCTGATTCAGCAATTTTAATAGAGGCAAAGACGGGTCAAGTTTTATTTACAAAGAATGTTAATCGAGAATTACCACCGGCTAGTATGACTAAAATAATGACTCTTTTGTTATCTATGGAGGCAATTGATTCAGGGCAAATTACATTAGATGATACAGTGATTACTAGTGAATTCGCTTCTTCAATGGGGGGGTCTCAAATCTATTTGGCTCCAAAAGAAAAGATGGATGTAGAGACTTTATTAAAGTCTATAGCTATTGCGTCTGCTAATGATGCTTGTGTAGCTATAAGTGAATATATAGGTGGAACGGAAGGTAGTTTTGTAGAAATGATGAATCAGAAAGTTAAAGAATTAGGACTAGAACATACTAATTTTAAAAATTCTACTGGTTTACCGACTGATAGTGGTAAACATTATAGTAGCGCTAAGGATATGGCAATAATGGCTAGAGAATTAGTTAATAATCATCCTAAAGTTTTAGAGTGGACAAATATTTGGATAGATAAGATTAGAGATGGAGAGTTTACTCTTTATAATACTAATGGGTTAATTGATTATTATCCAGGAGCAGATGGACTTAAGACCGGTTGGACTGATGAAGCAGGCTACTGTTTAACAGCAACTGCTAATAGAGATGATATGCGGTTAATTTCAGTAGTGATGAAAACTGATAGTAAAGAGGCTAGAATAGAAGAGTCGGCTAAGTTATTAAGTTATGGCTTTAGCAGATTTACTCTAGAAAGAATGGTTAAAAAAGGTGAAGATATAGGTAAGGTTCAAGTAAAAGAAGGTAAAAAATTAGAGGTAGGAGTTGAAGCAGCAGCTGATTTACAGACTGTTGTGCAAGCTGGAGGCAATGAGATAGAGCGAAAAATAGAGATTGATAAAGTAGTAAAAGCTCCAGTAAAGAAGGGGCAAATATTAGGGGAAGTGGTTTTAATTCAATCAGAAAAAAGATTAGGAAGTGTTAAATTAGTTGCTAAAGAAAGTGTTGAGCGAGCAGGAATCTTAACTAGATTGATTAGAATGATTAAGGAGTTTTTATTAAGCTTTTTCAAATAATCATTAATGTATAATCCTTTCTAATTATAGGTAGAATAAGACTAAAATTAAGGAGGGATTAAGTTTGGGATTATTAAGAAGTAAGAGGGTTAATTACTATGTATTTTTAGTACTAATCGCATTATTAATTCTATTTGCTGGTTGTAGCCAAAACCAACAACAAGGTAAAACTAAGGTGAAGGGGCTTACTACTGAAGAAATTGAAAAAATAGAAGAGCCTGCTATTAAAGTAGAGACAGAAGAAGGTCAAACAAAAGAGATGAAGATGGAAGAATATATTGCAGGGGTAGTGGCAGGTGAGATGAAGAAAGATTGGCCTACTGATGCTTACGGGGCACAAGCAATTCTTGCTCGAACTTTTGCTTTAAAGAGGTTGGAACAAAAAGGGAGCAATGTGATTAGTGGTAGTCATAAAGAAGCTCAAGCATATAGACCGCAAAATATTACAGATGAAATTAAAAAAGCTATAGAAAAGACTCGTGGTGAAGTTATCATTTATAATGGAGATTATATTACTGGTTGGTTCCATTCTAGTGCGGGTGGTCAAACAACTAGTGCTAAAGTTGGCTTGGCTTATAATAAGAAAGAACCACCATATATTATTAGTGTTAAATCTCCTGATCAACATGCTCCTGATGATATCAAATCATGGTCTGTAAGTTTTGAGAATAATGATATTTTACAAGTATTAAAGCAAGTGGGGGTAAAGAATGCACAGACAGTACAAGATATAAAGATACTAGATAGAGATAAAACTGAAAGAGCTATAGATATGGAAATAAGTTATGATGGTGGTAAAAAGAAAATGAAAGCTGCTAACTTTAGAATAGCAATTGGACCAGATAAATTAAAGTCTACTTTGATTAAATCAATAGAAAAATCAGGAGACAAATTTACTTTCAAAGGTAGTGGGTATGGACATGGTGTAGGTATGAGTCAATGGGGAGCCTTTGCTATGGCTAAAGAAGGTAAATCTCCTGAAGAAATAATTGCTCATTATTTTAAAGATGTCAAGATTGGGAAGAAGTGGGATTAATCTCCTGCTTCTTTTTTATTTATTTAAATATTATAAAAAATAAGCAGGAATTTAATTATAGTTGAAGAAATTTTGAAGTAATAGAGTATATTTTATGTAGTAGGAGTTAGGTTAAATACGTCAATGAAAGGAGTGAGAAGTTAGTAGATAGTAGTCAGAATTTAGTAGGGAGAAACTAGGAGATGCAGATTAAATCATACTTTACAAAAAATTGAGAAGGGAGTAGTGAAGATGGAAAAGAAAAGAGGTCAATGGAATACAAGATCAGCTTTTGTTTTAGCAGCAATCGGTTCAGCAGCTGGATTAGGTAATGCTTGGCGGTTTCCTTATACAGCTTACGCTAATGGGGGTGGAGCTTTTCTAATTCCTTACTTTGTAGCATTATTCACAGCTGGAATCCCATTAATAATTTTAGAATATGCAGTAGGTCATAAGACACAGCAAGGTGCTCCTGGAGCATTTAAAAAGATTAAGGAAACTTGGGAAGGCCTTGGCTGGTGGGCTGTTTTAATTAGTTTTGTAATTATGTCTTATTATGGAGCTATTATGGCTTGGATTTGGAAGTATTTAGCTGGTTCATTTAGTGTAGCTTGGAAATCAGGGGTAGCTGACTATTTTTATAAAGAGGTATTACATTTATCTTCTGGTCCAGGAGAGCTAGGTGGATTTAGTATTCCGGTTTTAATCGGTATAGTAATTACTTGGGCATTTATATATTATATTTTACGGAATGGTGTTACTGGTGTAGGAAAAGTAGTAATGTTTACTGTTCCAGTGCCTGTTATTCTATTAATAGTACTGGCTATCAGAGCTGTTACTTTGCCAGGAGCTATTGAAGGATTAACTTATTATTTACAGCCGGATTTTTCAGTTTTAACTGACCCGCAGGTTTGGTTAGCAGCTTATGGACAGGTTTTCTTTAGTTTGAGTTTAGGTTTTGGTATTATGATTGCTTATGCAAGTTACCTGCCGGAAGATAGTGATATTACAAATAATGCTTTGATTACTACATTTGCTAACTGTGGAATTAGTTTCTTATCTGGATTCGGTATCTTTGGTACTTTAGGTTATATGGCCCAGGCTAAAGGTGTGGCGGTCTCAGAAGTAGTCGATGCTGGTGTAGGATTAGCTTTTGTAACTTATCCAGAGGCTATAAGTCTATTACCGGGAGGACCAGTCGCCCAGACAATCTTTGCTCTTGTCTTCTTCTTGATACTATTAACATTAGGTATAGATTCAGCTTTCTCAATTACAGAATCAGTAATTGCTGGGTTTGATGATAAGTGGCCTGGTAAAAAGAAGAAGGTTATACAATTAGTCTGTTTAAGTGGACTAGGTGCTGGTTTATTATTTGCCACTAAAGGTGGGTTATATTGGTTAGATATAATAGATCATTTTGTTAATGGCTTTGGTTTAGCAGTAGTTGGGTTATTTGAATGTATTATAATTGGTTGGGTTTATGGACCAAAGAACTTACGTGAATATATAAATCCAATCTCTGAAATTAAGATTGGAGCTTGGTGGGACATTATGATTAAGTATATAACTCCTCTTATTTTAATTTGGTCAGTAGTTAATAGTGTAATTCAAGAATTTAGCAAACCATATGGAGATTATCCTCAATGGGCATTAAATGTTGGTTGGGGTGTTGCTATTGGAGCAGTAGTTCTTGGTTTTGCTGTCTTTGCTAAAATGAAAGGTACTGAAGAAACAGTAGAACAGGAAGGTATAAATGCATAAGGTTATTGACCAAGATTAAGAAAGGAGGATGTATAATGCCAGGTTCAGCAATTGCTATGTTGATTTTTGGAAGTGTAGTCTTATATGGAGGATTAGCTTATTGTTTAAAGATTGCTATTAAATCTGATAAGAAACTTTAATAAAAAATATTTTTTACTGATTGTAGAGATAACTAAGAATATTCTTAGTTATCTCTTTTTTATTTTATTGTAAAAAAAAGCCTGATTAAAAATTGAAGTAAGAGATAATAATAAGAATACTATTTAAAATAAGGAGGGAACTACTATGGATAGAAAAAGAGGGGAATTTGATGAATTTGCTAATGATAAATACGATGCAGAAGTCTCTGAGATGAATTATTGGTGGTATACTCAAGGAGATTTTGATATGGAGATGGCTCATGAATTTGATCATGCTACTGTAGGCTGGTGGTCAAATAGTTGGCATGGTTGGGATGAAATTAAGATTAGAGAAAAAAATGATGGCTGGTTTGATAGAGATTAAGACTGGGTAGTCATAGATATCCTCTAATTAACATAGATATAGATTAAAAAGTGAAAGGGGGATATCTATGAGTAAACATCAAGTTAAGCTAAGTGGTCGTGAATTAATAGAGATATTTGGTGTAATTGAAGTAATTAATTTTAGTGAAGTAGAGATTTCATTGGCAACAGAATTAGGTTCTTTGTATATAAAAGGAGAAGATTTAAATATTAAAAGATTGAATTTAGATGATGGAGAATTAATAATTGAGGGATATGTTATAAGATTAGATTATTCTGAGCAGGCCACTGCTGGAGGATTTCTCGGCAATCTTTTCAAATAGATATTCATTCTACTTATTATAGCCACATTTAGTGGCTTTTTTATTTTAGTCAAAAAGTATGAGGTGATATTATGGTATCATTAGAAATTCAATTTAAAACGTTCATATATATGTTATTATTTGGACATTTTTTAGCTTTTACTTTTGATTTTTATCGTGTATTTAGGAGTTTTGGATACTTAGATAATATAGCTACAAGAATAATTGATTTTATTTTTTGCCTACTAGCTGGAATCATAACTTTTATTATATTGTTAAAGAGTAATTTAGGGGAGATTAGAATTTATATATTTTTTAGTCTAGGTTTAGGGATTTTAATCTATAATCGATTATTTAGCAAGTATGCTATCACATCTTTTCGGGTAATCTTAGAAGAAATAATTAAAATAATTAGAAAAAGCTTTAAATTAATCAAAAAATTGTATAAAATAATAGAAGGCGCATTTTTAAAAATTAAAGAAAAAATCAATAGTTTTAAGACTTAATAAAAGATTAAAAAATTAAAATATGAAGGGAAGAAGACTTATACCTAGAAATTTATAGTATATAAGTGTTGGTTTTTAAATATAGACATAGTACTTGGAGGCGATAAATATGAAAAAAGGGAATGTTAACAGAAATTCAACAGATGAACTAACAAATATATTCTTGAAATATATAAATAAGTTTAAAAAATATGCTAAAACTTCTAAAAAGCTTATGATAGTTTCATTAATAATATTAGTTTCTATAGTATATAGTTTCTTTAAAGCTGATGCGAAAATAAAAAATATGAAACATAGATTAAGAGGGCTGGAAACAGAAGCTAAAAAATTAAATAGAGAAGTAAGTATATTAAATAGAAAATTAGATAGAGTAAATTCGAATGAATTCATAGAAGAGATAGCTAGAAAAGATTTAGGTTTAGTGAAACCAGGTGAGACATTATACATAATAATAGAGGAAGATAACAGCCAGGATAAATAAGTAATTATTGGAGGGGAATAGAGATGGCCCAACAAGATATTAATCGAAAATTAGCTAATAAATTAAATTTGAAATATAAGCAGACAAAGGATACAGTAGATTTATTGGAAGATGGAAACACTATTCCATTTATATCTAGATATAGAAAAGAAGTAACTGGTGAATTAGATGAAAGTCAACTTAGAGAATTAAATGATGAATTAGAGTATTTAAAAAATTTGATTGATAGAAAAGAAAAAGTAATTGAATTAATAGATAAACAGGATAAATTAACTGATGAATTAGAGGATAAGATTAAAGCGGCATCTAAATTGCAGACTGTAGAAGACTTATATCGACCTTATCGTCAGAAAAGAAGAACTAGAGCCACTAAAGCTAAAGAAAAAGGATTAAAACCATTAGCTGAATCATTTTTGGCACAAGAATTAGAGAGTGGTTCTGTAGTAGACAAAGCTGAAGAATATTTAGACCCAGAAAATGATTTAACAGAAATTAAAGAAATATTGCAAGGAGTACGAGATATTATTGCTGAGCATGTTTCTGATCAACCTAAGATCAGAAAATTAGTTAGAGATTTAACATTTTCTAGAGGAAACATTAGTTCTGAAGTAATAGATGATGAGGATACTAATTTTTTAGATTACCATGAATTTAGTGAGGAGATAGAGAAACTTCCGCCCCACCGAACTTTAGCTATTAATCGTGGTGAACAGGAAGATATCCTACGTGTTAGAGCAAATGGGCCAGATGAAATTATTCTAAATAAGATAAAGAAAATTATAATTAAAAACCAAAATAGTATATTTTTAAATCAGATAGAGAAAGCCATAGAAGATGGCTATCAGCGTTTAGTTGCTCCATCAATTGCTAGGGAAGTTAGAAGTAAATTAACTGAAGAGGCTGAAGAGCATGCAATTGATCTTTTCGCAGATAACTTAAAGAACTTACTTTTACAACCTCCGGTTAGAGATAAACGGGTATTAGCAATTGACCCAGGGTTTAGAACCGGATCAAAAGTAGCTGTTGTTGACGAGATAGGGAACTTATTATCTATAGCTACCATTTATCCTCATCCGCCTCAAAAAGAGCTAGTAGAAGCCAAAGAGAAAATTAAGGAATTAGTATTAAAACATGGAGTTGATATTATAGTTATTGGTAACGGTACAGCTTCTCGTGAGACCGAGGCCTTCGTAGCAGAAGTCATTACAGAACTAGATAGAGATGCACAGTATATTATAGTTAGCGAGGCAGGAGCTTCAGTTTATTCCGCATCTGAGGTGGCTCAAAAGGAATTTCCGGAATTAGATGTTTCAATAAGAGGAGCAGTTTCCATAGCTAGAAGGCTACAAGATCCATTAGCTGAATTAGTTAAAATTGACCCTAAACATATTGGAGTTGGAATGTATCAACATGATCTTAATCAAGGTAATTTGGAGAAGTCTTTAGAAGCTGTAGTGGAATCAGTAGTAAATTATGTAGGGGTAGATTTAAATATGGCTTCTACATCATTATTAAAATATGTAGCAGGTATTAATGAAAGGGTAGCAGGTAATATAGTTAATTGGCGAGAAGAGAATGGTAAATTCACTAAAAGAAAAGAGTTAAAGGATGTATATGGAGTAGGTCCTAAGACTTTCACACAAGCTGCTGGTTTCTTAAGGATTTATGATGGAGAGGACAAGTTAGCAGTAACCCCAATCCATCCAGAATCCTATTCTGTTACTCAACAATTGCTAGAGAAGATAAATTTTAAACTAAATAAGTTAGATTTATCTGAGCATAAAGCTAAATTAAAGGATAGATTAAACAATTTAAATGTTGAAGAATTAGCTGAAGATTTAGAAGTGGGGATACCTACATTAATGGATATTAGACAAGCATTATTAAGACCAGGGAGAGATCCAAGAGAAGAATTACCAAAACCTATTTTAAAACAAGAAGTAACTAAATTAGAAGATTTGAAAACTGGAATGATATTACAAGGGACTGTTCGAAATGTAGTAGATTTTGGAGCATTTGTAGATATAGGAGTTAAAGATGATGGTTTAGTCCATATATCTGAATTAAGTTCAGAATATGTTAAAGACCCATTAGAAGTTGTAAAGGTGGGTGATATAGTTAAAGTGAAAATTTTAGAAATAGATATAAATCGTAAGAGAATATCTTTAACAATGAATTTTCAATGAATTTTTAAGGTGCATTGTATAATTAAATGCACGGGCTAATAAAAAAATGACACATACTTGTTCCTCTGATAAAATGTTAAGTAACCACACTTAAACATTAAGGAGGCACAAATATGCGTCAAAGTAATTATATCATAGAAAGAGAAAAAGGGAAACATTTAAAACTAGGAGCTCGTAAGATTATTGCTCATTTATATAATAAGCAAAATAAAAATTATAGTGAAATAGCCCGAGAAATGAACTGTCATAGGACAACAATAAGCCGAGAAATAAAAAAGGGTTTAACTACTTTTAAAAACGCAGATTGGTCTGATAGAGAAGTTTATGTGCCAGAAATAGCCCAAGGGGTATATGATGAAAA